>JASFSB010000036.1:0-9970 GCA_050114615.1 Gammaproteobacteria bacterium | reverse complement strand
TATCTGTTCGCGGATGACTGGGAAGTCACTATCGGTGCACGGCTTTACGAATTCGAAGACAAGGTATCAGGCGGGTATGGTTTGCCGCTTTACGACACGATTTACCTCGGTGAGCCGCAGGATTCGATCTTTATCGACATTGCGGACAATCAGACCGACGACAGCGGTGCGCTGTTCAAGGTCAACCTGTCGCGAAATTTTTCTGATGACGTGCTCGGTTATGTGACGATCTCAGAAGGCTACCGTATCGGTGGGCTCAACGCCGTGCCCGAATGCACGCCGGAGCAGCTCGTCAGCGGGAACCAGGAACTGTGCGCGACCGAGGACGAAATTCTGATCGAAGCCGACACGACGACGAATTACGAGGTCGGCGTTCACAGCACATTGGCTGACGGGCGGCTGGCGCTCAACGCAGCCGTTTACTACGTCGACTGGGAAGATATACAGGTCGACGATACGACAATCAACGGGAGCCTGCCGATCACCAGCAATGGCGGCAAGGCACGCAGCAAGGGCGTCGAGTTCGTTGCAGACTGGCGGATCAATCCAAACTGGCGCTTTACCGGGTCGTTCTCGTGGAACAACGCCGAGCTTGCCGAGTCCAGCATGAGCATTCTCGGCGACGACCTGACCGGTCCGCTGTTAACGCCGTCGGGCTCGCGATTACCGGGCTCGCCGGAAATCCAGGGTTCTGTGTCACTCCTGCACACGCATACGCTAAACAATGGCTGGGATCTGAATGTGCGCTACGGTGCCTCCTATATGGGCGATATTGCGAACAGCATCGGTGCGGAACAATTCGCAAGTGTTGCCCCATGGGGTGGCGAGATCATTCCGAGCTATACGCTGCACAGCCTGACTGTAGGGGTCCAATCCGACCGATGGACTGCCTCGCTGTTCGTCGATAATCTGACCGACGAGTATGCGATCACCGGTACGCGCGTGAGTCGCCGTCTGCTGGAAGCCAATCGCGGCGCGATCAACGGACTGCCGCTGCGCTCCTACGGCTACTATATAGGCCGTCCTCGTGCTGCAGGGGTGAGCTTCACTTACGACTTCTAGAAGTTCGATTCGCCCGTGCCGTTTCACACGGGCGTTTTCTGTGACTTGTCGTTGACTGTATAGTCGCCGTACACGAGTGCGGCGTACATCATGCAGCAGTCCGTCAGTTCGCAGATTTCCCAACTGCACCGGCGCGCCCAGCAGGCGCTCAACCGACGTGCATTGCGCGAGGCGCATGAATGTTGTGCGCGAATTCTTGTGCTCGAGCCGGGCCACGCCGACGCACATTTCCTGATGGGCATGGTTGCATTCGCGCAGAATCATTTTGCCAAAGCGCTCGCGCTGATCGACCGCGCCGTCGCGCGTCAGCCGCAGAACGCCGAATATCTCGCGCGTCGCGCACAGTGTCTGGCAATGATGAAACGTCACGCTGAAGCGCTCGATTCAGCGCAGCGGGCGCTGCAGGCGGACCCAAACGATGCGCCGACGCTTGATACGATCGGGGTGGCGCTGAGTCACGCCGGTGAACACGCCCGGGCACGCGATGTGCTCGAACGCGCAACCGCCGCAGCGCCGGATAATCCTCAGTACCAGTTCAACCTGGCGTCCGCAGCATTGTTCGTCGGTGACTTCGCCTGTGCTGAAACCGCTTACGAGACCGCAATTTCGCTGCGACCGGATTTTTGTCGTGCGCATTGGGCGCTCGCAGACCTGCTGCAGGCCACGCCCGAGCGCAATCACGTTGCTCGCCTGGAGCATCAGCTTGGCAGGCTCGACGCCCTCGGCGATGCTGCGAGTGTCAATGACAGACTGTATCTCAGCCATGCACTTGCGAAGGAGCTCGAAGATCTGGGGCATTACGCGCAGTCGCTCGACGTGCTGCAGCGTGGCAAGGCGGCCAAACGCAGGACACTTGACTGGGACATATCGGATGACGGCGAATTATTCAAAGCGCTCGAATGGGCGTTCGATGAGTCTGCCGTCGCGGCCCCGCGAACGAGCTGTGACAGCCGGGAACCGATCTTCGTGCTCGGCATGCCGCGCACCGGTACGACGCTCGTCGAGCGAATTCTGGCCAGCCATTCCGAAGTGGTTTCGGCCGGTGAGCTGCAGAACTTTGGTGTCACGCTGAAGCGTATGTCCGGCGCGCGCACGAACCGAGTACTGGACGTCGAAACGATTCGTGGTGCGATGAACGCCGACTTCGGAGAGCTCGGACGACGGTATGTCGAGAGTACGCGGCCGATTACCGGCACGAAATCCAGGTTCATCGACAAGCTGCCGATGAACTTTTTCTATATCGGCTATATCGCTCTGGCTCTGCCGGAAGCGAAGATCGTTTGTCTTCGCCGTAACGCGATGGACAGTTGCCTGTCGAACTTTCGCCAGCTGTTTCGGCTGGATCACCCGTATTACAGCTACGCTTATTCACTGGAAGACGTTGCCGATTACTTCGTGTTGTTTGAGCGACTGATGACGCACTGGGAGCAGATTTTTCCGGGGCGAGTGCTGCATCTGAGTTATGAGGCGTTAGTGAGCGAGCCGCGGGCACACACGGCGCGGCTCCTCGAGCATTGCGGGCTGACCTGGCAGGACGCCTGCCTCAGCTTTCACGAGAATACGGCGCCGGTTGCCACGGCGAGTGCCGCACAGGTGCGCGAGCCGATTCATGCTCGCTCGATCGGGCGCTGGAAGCGCTACGGTAGTGGTCTGGACTCGCTGCGGGCGAGGCTCGAGGCGGCAGGGGTCGCGATCGAGTGAAGTCGTTTGCGATGCGCACGCTCTGTCGCATTGCAGTCAACGCCGGCAGCACAATCCAATAAAAAGGCCGGGACGCGCCCGGCCTTCGATCGACAATTTCGTCAGCGGTGTTACTGGGCCGGGGCGATCGTCGCCGGATCCCAGTGCTCGTCGGCTTTGCCGTCGACGAAGCGCCACGTGTCGAACCAGGAAGTCGAGTAAGTCTCGCCTGGCTCGTTCGGGTGATCATAAGTGCGCGGCCACAGCACGGTGACATAATCATCATCGGCCATCACCGCGACGATTTCGGTCGTCAGCTCGTCACAGTCGTCGACCCGTTCGCGTTGCATGACCTGAGTGAAGAAATAAACGACACCTTCGAGGCCCGAGGCGGCATTCGGATTGTGTTGAATGTAGCGATCGGTCAGCCATTCGCCGGCGCGATCCCACTGATTGCACTGCAGCAGCTCACGCATGATGTGCAGCGTCGCCTGCTTGTTGCGGTGCAGGATCGGATCGTCATCGACGAACAGTGATTCGGGATCGTCGACGCCCACGACGGGTTCCTGTGCAAACGCCGAAAAACTCAGCAGCAGCGCACCGAGGGCTGCAAGA
Source organism: Gammaproteobacteria bacterium (assembly GCA_050114615.1). Taxonomy (GTDB): domain Bacteria; phylum Pseudomonadota; class Gammaproteobacteria; order Steroidobacterales; family Rariloculaceae; genus JAHEEO01. The sequence continues at coordinate 6,613 of JASFSB010000036.1, read as the reverse complement.
CTTGTTCTGATCTTCATATTTCTCGTGTGTGGTTAGGGGTTGAAGGCCAAAGATTGGCGGTGTGCGGGACCGGCGTCAAGGCATCCCGGCGCCGGCGGTTTGGTGTTTCGACGCAGCCACTCGTCCTCGGGAATTTTGCGCAGTAAAATGGTCGGCTGCCGAATTGAAGTTGCCTTTTCGGCCTGAAGGTTTAGCCGGACGAGGGGAGAAGATGCGGCCGAGGAACCGCAGGCAAATTCTGGGGGCCGGGTGCCTGGGCGCCGGCGCGCTGGCGCTGAACGCCTGTTTCCCGTGGCTGCGCGCGGCCGGCGCGCAGGCGGGTGGAGCGGACGTGTTGCGTCTCGGGGAAGCACTGCATCTGCTCTCGATCGCGGGCGTGAATGTCCTCGCACACACCGCGGGTGATCGGACGGTGCTGGTCGATGGGGGATCGGCGGAGACCTCCGGCGCGCTGCTGGCGGCGGCAGCGGATCTGCCTGGTGCCGGCCGCATCGACACACTGTTCAATACACACTGGCATCCTGCGCAGACCGGTTCGAATGCGACGCTCGCCGCCAGCGGAGCGACGATCATCGCGCAGGAGAACACGCGTCTGTGGCTTTCGACTGACATCAGCTATCCCTGGGACGGCAGTCATTTCGCGCCGCTGCCCGAAGCCGCAAGGCCGAATCTGACCTTTTACGATGACGGCGGCAAGCTCGAATCGGGTGTTCGCTACGGCCACTTACCGCATGCTGCCCATACGGACGGTGACCTTTACGTCGCGTTTCCGGAGGAAAACGTACTGGCAGTAGGCGGCACGATCACCGGCGGCGGCTGGCCGTTCGTCGACTGGTGGACCGGCGGCTGGATCGGCGGCATTGTCGGGACGCTCGAGCTGCTGTTGTCGCTGGCCGATCAGGACACGCGCGTTGTCGCCGCGCGGGGCGCAGTTATGCAGCGTGACGACCTCGAGCGCCAATACGACATGTACAATTTAATCTATGAGCGTCTGGCTGAGATGCTGAATCGCGGTCGCGGACCCGAGGAGGCGGTCGCTGCGCGTCCGACCGCCGAATTCGACGCCGAGATGGGGCCATCTGAAGATTTCGTCAGACAGGCCTTTCAGAGCCTTTGGGCCTATTTGTCGCCGGACGCTTGACGTTAGAATGAGTCTGATGAGTGTAAATCCAAGCAAAATCAGCGTGATAGCAACCATCGTCGCAGCCGCGGGGCTGGCCGGCTGCGATGGCGGGACGCGCGCCGATCCTGACGCGCAGTGGGCGCTCGTCGGGCAGTACTGCGTGGATTGTCATAATGACGCTGAATACACGGCCGACGTCAGTTTCGAGGGCCTGGGCCACGAGCAAATCGGCGAGCACGCCGAACTCTTCGAGACAGCGGTGCGCAAACTGCGCGGTCGCATGATGCCGCCGCCGGGCGAGCCTCAGCCGAGCGCCGGTGCCGTTACCACCCTCGTGTCCTACCTCGAAGAAGAACTCGATGCTGCAGCGGGCGCCGAGCACATTTCCGAGGCGGTCGTGCTGCACCGCCTCAACAGAAAAGAATATCAGAATGCCGTCCGTGACCTGCTCGCACTCGATATCGATGCGACAGAATTGCTGCCGCAGGACGATGTCGCGGAGAACTTCGACAACATCGCGACCGCTTTGCAGGTTTCACCATCCTTTATCGAGCAGTATGTGATCGCCGCCCGCTCGGTCGCGATTCAGGCGGTGGGACGGCCGGATGCGCGACCGGGGGGTTCCACCTATGAAGCCGGACCGGGTCGGCAGCTTTCGCACGTAAAGGGCCTGCCGCTGGGAACCCGCGGCGGTATCGCCGTCACGCATCACTTCCCGTCCGACGGCGAATATGTCATCGACATTGCCGATATGGCGACCCATATCTGGGGCAATGGCATGGAGTTCGAGAATCCGCTGGTCGTGACGCTCGACGGGCGTATCGTCTATGAGACCGTCGTCGGCGGCGAAGAGGACATGAAACTCTACGATCAGGTGCAGGACGGTGCGCTCGATCGTGTCAACGAGCGACTCAAAGGCATACGCTTCTCAGCGACGGCCGGTCCGCACCGTGTCGGCGTCACGTTCCGCCGACAGACGTTCGCGGAATCCGACGATCGTCTGCAACAGTTTTTGCCCGGCGGCGGACAGGAGCGTCTTTATCGCGTGCGTTCGTTTCAGATCCTCGGGCCGTTCAACGCATCCGGGCTCAGCTCGACGCCGAGCCGCGACCGTATTTTCACCTGTCATCCTGACCGCGGTGCCGATGCGCAACTGTGCGCGGAAGAGATCATTACGCGACTGGCAACGCGCGCGTATCGGCGACCGTTATCGGAAACCGATCTGGTCGAGATCCTGGCGTACTACGAGGATGGTCTGGCGGTCGGCGGATTCGAGGAAGGTATTCGCAGCGCCGTCACCGGAATTCTCGCGAGTCCGTATTTTCTCTATCGCGGCGAACGCATCCCGGAGGGTCTTGCGGCGGGCGAGCGCTACGCGATCAGCGACCTCGAGCTCGCTTCGAGGCTTTCGTTTTTTCTCTGGAACACGATCCCCGACGACGAGCTGCGCGAGCTGGCGGTGGCAGGCTCACTGAGTGAGGCGGCTACGTTGCGTGCCCAGGTGCAGCGGATGCTCGCCGATCGGCGCGCTGAGACGCTGGGCAGTAACTTCGTCTACCAGTGGCTCGATATGAAGCGTCTCGAGGAAGTCCTGCCGGATACGACGATTTTCCCCAACGCTTCGGGTATCGGTGATCCGCGCGAGGACTACGTAACCGAGCTCGCTATGTTCGCAAACAGTATTTTCGCCGAAGACCGCAGCATCGTGGATTTACTGACGGCGACCCACACCTACATCAACGAACGCGTCGCATTGCACTACGGCATCAATTCCGTGAAAGGCGACCGTTTTCAGCGCGTCGAGCTGAAGGATTCGGCACGATTCGGGCTGCTTGGAAAGGGCGCGGTACTGATGGCGGCAGCCTATCCGAATCGTACATCGCCGGTGCTGCGCGGCACGTTCGTGCTCGAACACATCATGGGTATCCCGCCGGCAACGCCCCCGGCCAACGTGCCGGCGTTGCCCGAAGACGATCTCGGCACCGAAAAGGCGCTGACCGTACGCGAGATGATGGCCTCGCATCGGGCCAATCCTGCGTGTTTTTCGTGTCATGCAGTCATGGATCCGCTCGGCTTTGCACTCGAGAATTTCGACGCAACCGGCGCGTGGCGTAGCATCGATCGCTATGCGCGGACCCCGATCGACGCCAGCGGCCAGCTGCCTGACGGTACGGTCGTCAACGGTCCGGATCAGCTGCGCGAAGCGCTCGCGCGCCAGCCGGAGGTTTTCGTTCAGACGTTCACCGAGCGGCTGATGATCTATGCACTGGGACGGACGATCGAGTATTACGACATGCCGACGGTGCGGCGCATCGTGCGCGAAGCAGCTGCTGAAGACTATCGGCTGTCGGCGCTGGTTTGGGGTGTCGTCAACAGCGAACAGTTTCGCTTGCGCAGGGTGCCCGGCACGTCGCCGGAATCCGCGAACGGCCGGCCGATTACAGCGCGGAACGACTGACATGATGAGTCGGTCAAACGGACAATCAGGTCATGAGCGCGGGCGCCGCATCGCCGCGTTTCAGGGCCACCAGGAGAGACTCGATGTTCATTACTAAGAAGCATCTTTCCCGGCGCACCGTTCTCACCGGTGCAGGCACCGCGATTGCACTGCCACTGCTCGACGCGATGTGCCCGGCCGCGACGGCCTGGTCCCAGACTGCGGCAGGTAACGCCCCGCATCGCCTCGCTTTCGTTGGCTTTCCGCATGGGGCCATCATGGACCAGTGGTCGCCGGCGCGCTCGGGGCGAGACTATGAGATGTCGCCCATTCTCGAACCTCTCGAGCCGTTTCGTGCGCATCTGACGATCGTTTCAGGCCTGCGCAATAAGCCGGCAGAAAGCCCCGAGCCCCACGGGTATATCGAGCGGACCTGGCTGAGCTGTGTTGCACCATGGGATGCGGGCGTCATCGGTCCCGAGGCGGGCGTTACGGCGGATCAGTACGCTGCACGGCACATCGGGCAGGAAACGCGTCTGCCCTCGCTGGAGCTGACGACCTCGCAGGTCGGTGCGCAGCTTGCGTGGCGAACGCCGACACAATCGCTGCCACAGGAACGCAACCCCCGTGCAGTTTTCAACAAGCTTTTCGGGCAGGGCGACACGGACGAGGAGCGCGCCGCGATCACCGCCGAGACGGCCAGCATTCTCGATCGAATTTCTGCTCAGGCCCGGCGGTTGCAGGCGGGTCTCGGTGCAACCGACCGCGTGGCAGTCAGCGACTACCTCGACTCCGTACGGGAAATCGAACGGCGCGTGCAGATGGCCTCTGAGCAGGACAATAGTGCGCTCGCCATTCCGGATGCGCCGGTCGGCGTGCCGAACGATCTCGACGAGCACTTCAAGCTCATGTTCGATCTGATGGCACTCGCGTTTCAGGCGGACCTGACGCGCGTGATTACGTTCTCGATGGATCGGGAAGCGAGCATGCGCACATATACGAATCTCGGTATCGCTGAAGCGTTCCATCCACTTTCTCATCATGGAAACAATCCGGACAAGCAGCAGCGGCTCGTGCAGATCCAGCGCTATCACACGCAGCGGTTCGCAGATTTCATCGCTCGCATAGCGAGTGCCGCTGAAGGCGACGGCACCGTGCTCGATCACTCGAGCATTTTGTTCGGCAGTAACATGAGTAACAGCGATCGTCACAACAACGATCCACTGCCGTCAGCGATTCTCGGGCATGCCCACGGGCGCATAAAAGGCGGGCAGCACCTGCACTATCCGCAGGATACGCGCTTCTCCGATCTGCTCGTCACGATGTTCGATCGCACGAACATTCCTGTCGAGTCGATCGGCGACAGCGGCGGAATACTCTCCGAGGTCTGAGCATGGCCGAAACGCTGGTGCACAGAACGATTCGATGCGGCACGGGATCGGCAATCCGGATCGCACTGTTTTGCGTGCTTTGCGCGGCTTCAGTCGCAACGGCCTCGGCTGCGGCATTGCTGGATGCTGCCGAGTCCGGCAATACGGCTGCAGCTTTAGCCGAAATAGAATCGGGCAGCGACGTCAATCTGCGTGGCGGCGACGGTTCGACGGCACTGATGTGGGCCGCCTACAATGGCGATATCGAACTTGCGGAGGCGCTGATCGCCGCTGGCGCCGACGTTCAGGCGAAGAACGAATTCGGAACAACGGCACTGACCGAAGCCGCGATCATCGGCAGTGCGCCGATCATCTCTGCATTGCTCAATGCCGGCGCCGATCCCGATTCGCGTAACCCCGAAGGTGAAACGCCACTGATGGCAGTCGCACGTACGGGCAATCTCGAGGCCGCGAAGGCTCTGCTGGAAGCCGGTGCAGACGTCAATGCCAGGGAGTTCTGGGGCGGGCAGTCCGCGATCATGTGGGCGGCGGCGCGAAGTCAGCCGGCGATGATCGAACTGCTCGCAGGCCATGGGGCAGATATCGACGCGCGCGGCCTGATTCGCCAGTGGGCGCGCAAGATCATCACTGAGCCGCGACCGAAGGATCTGAACAAGGGCGGGTTCACGCCGTTGTTGTATGCGGCACGCGAAGGCTGCATCGACTGCGCGCGCGCGTTACTCGAGCACGGCGCGGATCCGAATCTCGCCGATCCGGAGCGCGTAACGCCGCTCGTGATGGCCATACTGAATATGCATTTCGATTTCGCTGCATACATGATCGAAGCCGGCGCCGACGTCGATAAGTGGGATCTGTTTGGCCGCTCTCCGCTGTATATGGCTGCCGATACGAACACGTTGCCCGTGATGGGCAACGGTGCGATGGTCGTCCTGCCCAGCGATGACCAACATTCGGCGCTCGACATTGCGCGAATGCTGCTCGAAGCGGGAGCTGATCCGAACCTGCGACTCAAGCGACGGCCGCCGTATCGCAACGTTCCGCAGGATCGCGGTGGCGATACGATTCTCGCACAGGGCGCAACGCCGCTACTGCGCGCCGCACGCGCCGGTGACGCGCCGCTGGTCAGATTGCTGCTCGAACATGGTGCGCTCGTCGATCTGCCCAGCAAGGAAGGCGTGACGCCACTGATGGCAGCCGCGGGTGTCGAATTCGGACTGCGGGTGACGCGCGGGCGCAATCGCACGGAAGCCGGTGTACTCGAAACCCTTCAGCTACTCGTCGACGCCGGGGCAGATGTCAATGCTCGCATGGTCAGAGGCCCGCAAACGCGCGTTTTTCAGAATGCGGCTCAACGTGCCCAGGGCTATACGTATGCAGACCGCGGCAGGCAGGTGCCGGGCCCGGACGCCATGCCGCACCGAGCCGCGATTCATGGCGCTGCGCGGATGGGGTCGGACTCGATAATCCGCTTCCTGGCCAGCAATGGCGCAGACCTCGAATTACAGGATGCCGACGGGCTGACGCCTCATGACCTCGCTGCAGGAAAATACAGCGAAAATTTCCGCTCCGCAGCGGCCGAGCCGCTCGAAGAGACGATGGCGCTGCTGGAGTCGTTGATCGCTGCCCGTTAGCTGCGCCGGCAGTACGCGCTGTGCTGCATGA
>JASFSB010000035.1:0-9971 GCA_050114615.1 Gammaproteobacteria bacterium | reverse complement strand
GCGATTCGACAGATTTCGCTGTGCTGGGCGGCGGCTTTCGTATCGTCCGTCGTGTCGGTCTTCGTGTTCGCCGGGGCGCAGCTATACATGCAGGCAGCCCTGCAGGTGTTTTATGCCGGCATGGCTATCTATGGCTGGCTGAAGTGGACGCGACATCGCGACGGCTCAGGACCGGCACACGTGCACACCTGGCCGCTGAGCCGTCACCTGGCAGCACTGGGAGGCATCAGTGTCGTCAGTGCAGTTTTTGCCTGGGGCCTGTCGTATACACCGCAGGCATTGCCGCTGCTCGATTCCTTCGCGACCGTTGCATCCATTGTGACGACCTGGATGGTCGCGCATAAGCTGCTCGAAAACTGGATCTACTGGTTCGTGATCGATTCCGTATCCATCTACCTGTACGTTTCTCAGGGATTGTTGCTGTACGCAGGCTTATTTGTCGTGTATCTCGTGCTGGTCGTGATCGGTTATCGCCAATGGCGCACAGACCTGCATCGCAGGATGCCTGGCGTTGATCCACTGACGGAGATTTCTTGAAAGACCTTCAGAATCTCGAACAGGCCGCGCGGCGTGTCTTCGGCGAAATCGTCGCGTTCGATGCGCAGCCGCTGAGCGACGACGGCAGCAACCGCTCGTGGCTGGTTACGCACGACGGCGTTCGTTGCATCGGAAAGTTTCCGGAGCAGCGCGTTGGTCTCACCATAGCACCCGGGCTCGAATACGAGTTGTTGCAGCTCGCCGCAGACGCCGGCATTGCACCGCGGCCGGTCGGCTTCGATTCGGTCACGGGCATTTGCTTCGTCGAGGAGCTGGCCGCTTCTGCGCCTCTGTCCGCGCAGCAGGCCAACCAGTCTCCGATTCTTTCTCGGGTCGGCCAGTCGCTGCGAGCTCTGCATTCACTGAGTGCTCCCGAATCCCTGCGCAGCTTCGATCCGCTCGCCTTTGCGGACGAATATTGCGCTGGCATTCACGGCTCCTCATTGCAGACTGCGCACGCGCTGCGCGCGGAATGCGCTGTGCTGACCGCGCAATGCGCCCATCTGCTGTCCGGCGTACGCGTATGTCACAATGATCTGCATGCCGGCAATGTCCTCGTCGGCGAAAGAATCTGGTTGATCGATTTCGAATATGCGGTGCGGGCAGCGCCGATCGTCGATGTGGCCTCTTACCTCGCGTACAACAATCTCGAAACTGCCGCAGCGCTGTCATTGGCGCAGGCCAGCCTGGGAACCGATTTGCCGTTCACGGAGACCGAGCTGCAGCTCGTCGCCGGGATTCACCGGTTGCTTGGCGAACTTTGGGAATTGGCCCGCAGCGATAATAATGCATCTTCCTGAGTCTGGTGTGTTCTTCCTGAGAGGTAGGTATCGATGCAGCAACGCGTGGCTTTCCTGGGACTGGGTGTCATGGGTTATCCGATGGCCGGCTGGCTCGCTCGGGCCGGGCATTCCGTGACCGTCTACAACCGTTCGCGCGGCAAGGCTGAGAAATGGCACGGTGAATACGGCGGTCGGATCGCCGACACGCCGGCGCAGGCTGCCGCAGATCAGGACGTGGTCTTCACGTGCGTCGGTGACGATCCCGATGTGCGCGAAGTGGTGCTCGGCTCAGGCGGCGTGCTCGCCGGGATGCGTGAAAGGTCCGTATTCGTCGACCACACGACAGCCTCAGCCGATCTGGCGCGTGAGATCGAAGCGGCGGGGCGCGCGCGCGGGATCCCCTGCCTCGATGCGCCGGTTTCCGGCGGACAGGCCGGCGCGGAAAACGGCAGGCTTACTGTCATGGTCGGTGGTGAGGAGGATGCATTCGCCCGAGCCGCGCCGGTCATCGATGCCTACTCGCATAATTGCCGACTCATCGGGCCTGCCGGTTCCGGTGCGCTCTGCAAGATGGTCAACCAGATCGCAATCGCCGGTCTCGTTCAGGGGTTGGCTGAGGCGCTCAACTTTGCACGCTGCGCAGATCTCGACGTGGAGAAAGTAGTCAGCGTGATTTCGAAAGGAGCGGCGCAGTCCTGGCAAATGGAGAATCGCTGGAAGACCATGGCCGCCAACGAATTCGAATTCGGTTTCGCAGTCGAATGGATGCGCAAGGATCTGCGTATCTGTCTGCAGGAAGCGCACAATAATCACGCCGAACTGCCGGTTGCTGCGCTCGTCGATCAGTTCTACTCGGACGTCGAGGGTATGGGCGGCAGACGCTGGGATACGTCGAGCCTCATCGCCCGATTGAACCGTAACGACAAATGAACCCGATCCTTGCGGATCTGCTGCATCTGCTGGAGCTCGAACGCATCGAGGACAACATATTTCGTGGCGAGAGCCGCGACATTGGTTCTCCTCAGGTGTTCGGCGGCCAGGTGCTCGGTCAGGCTCTGACCGCAGCGAGTTATACGATCAGCGATCGCACCGTGCACTCGTTGCACGCGTACTTTCTGCGGGCGGGTGACGTGAATGCGTCGATCGTTTACGACGTCGATCGGGCTCGCGACGGCAAGACGTTCAGTAATCGTCGCGTCGTTGCGATTCAGCACGGAAGACAGATATTCAACATGACGGTTTCCTTTCAGCATCCTGAAGAGGGCCTCGAACACGAAGCTCAGATGCCTGCGGTTCCTCCGCCTGAAGACCTGGACGATCAACGCGTGACGACGACGAAGGCAGCCGAGCAGCTACCGGTAAAGCTGCGACGTTATCTGACTCAGGAGCGGCCGTTCGTGTTCAGAGCATGCGAACCGATCGATATGTTGTCGCCGAAGAAGTCGGCACCGATACGGCACGTCTGGCTCAAGGCGGTCGATGTGCTCGGCGACGATCCGGATCTGCATCGCAATTTACTGACCTACGTATCGGATTATCAGCTGCTGACGACTGCCATGTTGCCGCACGGCGTGCGCTTCGAGCACGGCAATGTGCAGATGGCGAGCCTGGATCATGCGATGTGGTTCCATCGACCGTTCCGCGTCGATGAGTGGCTGCTTTACAGTCTCGATAGCCCTACGGCCTCCGGCGCGCGTGGCCTCGCACGTGGCCAGTTCTTTACCCGCAACGGTAGTCATGTCGCTTCGACGGCGCAGGAAGGTCTGATCCGAATCTGGTGACGCGCTGCAGTATCGCGATCAGAAACTATAGGCCAGTGTCTGCTGGTAATCGCTGAGCTCGATTTCGCGGACCACACGTTCCTGTTCGAGTACTTCGATCTGGGTCGTCAGTTCGCCGTAGCGTTCGCCGAGGCGGGCTGACTCCGTGACCATCCGCAGGCGTTCCTCAGCCGATGTTCCTTCACTGACCATCGCCAGGCCGATCTCAGTCAGACGCGATTTGATGTTTTCCTGTTCGGTATGGCTCGCCGCGATCTGACGTTCGATCAGCGTCAATGCCGATTCGAGCTCGTAAAGCTGGCGCCCGGAGCTGTAGGCTTCCAGGAATTCCGCTTCTGAGTCTGCCGGGCAGACGCCGTGATAGCGGGACCCGCTGCGGCCTGCCTCGAAGCCACGCGTGGGACGACAGTATGCCTCGATGCCGTCGGCATGCCCGGCGCGATATTCATCCAGATCAGCCGTGACACCGTATTCGCCGCAGGCCTGCCGATAATTGCCAATCGACTGCACGGGTCGACCGCGTGCGCCGTCCTCGAAACCGACGGTCCGCCAGTCCATCGACAGGCATTGTTCTTCGCTGAGACCGGCACAGCCGCAAAGGCTGGCAGCGATAACGAGACATGCGGCGCGGATTCCTGACATTGCCTCTGCTCCGGGCACTGAAGACAGCCGCGAGTATAGGATCGGCCGATCCCGATCTGCAGGGTGTGGTTCACGTTCCGGGGGATGGGAACTTACGTCATATCGCGTGCTGAATTCTGCTCGGGGCAAGTCTCTTTTTGTATTCCCGGCCGAGCTCGGCGTAGTGCGCCGCGCTGAGTTTCAGGGATTCCATCTCCGCGTCGCTGAGCTGTCGGGCAACTCGTGCCGGCGCACCGATGATCAGTGAGCGATCCGGAAACTCCTTGCGTTCGGTAATCAGCGCACCGGCGCCAACGAGGCAATACTCACCGATGACCGCGTGGCTCAGGATCGTCGCGCCGATGCCAATCAGCGAATACCGGCCTACCGTGCAACCGTGCACGACGGCAGCATGTCCGATTGTCACGTCGTTGGCGATTTCAGTCGGTGCGTCGTGGTCGACATGCACGACCGCGTTGTCCTGCACATTCGTGCGGTCACCGATTCGGATTGTATTGCCGTCGCCCCGCAATACTGCACCGAACCAGATATTGGCATCCGTACCGAGCGTTACGCGCCCGATGACTGCCGCAGTCGGTGCGACGAAGTAGTTGCTGCCGTCTGTCCGGACCTGGTGCCCGTCGAGAGAATAGATCATGTCGCCCTGGATTCCTCGGGTTCTCGAGTGCAGATGCGCTCAGCATAACGCAGGGCGGCCGTTCTTCGCCGGAAGCGGCTGCAGCGACGAATCAAATCGAGTGTGCCGAACCTTGCGAAGGCTCGTACGACCGCATGCTGCAGTCCAATCAGAATCACGCCTTGCTGATTGCGCATCGCGCGCTCGATGACGTTTTCGAGTGCGATGATTGCGCTTTCGTCGACGTGCGGAACATCGGTGAAATCGAGGATCAGGGCTCGGTATTTGCGCACGAGACCAAGTCGCTTTGTCAGCCCGTTCGCCGCGCCGAAAGTCATGGGCCCGGCCAGGCTGATGTAGAGTACATCGTTCGCGCAACGATCGAGAATCTGCTGCTCCTTGTCCGAGAGCAGTGAACGGCTTTCGCCGACCTTGACGCTGGCGAGCTGCAGATCCGCCATTTTCTTAACAAAGGCGAGGCTCGCCATGACGACACCGATTGCAACAGCCGTGACGACGTTGACGAACAGCCCGATGGACCAGACGACGAGCATCGTGAAAACACCAAATCGTGGCGCGCGCGGAAACTTTCTGATGTACGACCAGTCGATGATGTCCAGACCGATATACATCAGGATGCCGGAGAGCACGCAGGCCGGAATGAACTGAATCAGATTACCGGCGGTGAGCAGCAGAGCGAGCAGGCACAACGCATGAAAAACGCCTGACATCGGTGTGCGGCCGCCGCCGCGGATGTTCGCCATCGTGCGGAACGTCGAGCCTGATCCCGGCAATGCACCGAAGAATCCGGCAACGATATTCCCGAGACCCTGACCGCGGAGTTCCCGATCGGGGTCATGAAACTGCTGGGTCGCATTGTCTGCCGATATTGCCGTGACGAGGCTGTCGAGCGAGCTGATCAGTGCGAGCACGAGCGCTGCGAGCCACATGTCCCGCCAGGGAAGTTCGGCGATGGACGTGAACTGCAGAGTCGGCCAGAGGGTGTCGGGTGCTGTGATGCGCGGGATGTCGATGCCGAAGGTGGCCGTCAGTACCGTCGCGGTGAGTAGAACAGAGAAATGCACCGGTACGATCTGCCGCAGGCGTTGTGGCAGCCATTGACAGGTCACGAAGCAGGCGGCACCGATTGCGAGTGTCACCGGATTCATTGCGGCCAGACTGGACGGTACCGCGCGCGCGGCGGTCCAGGTGTCCGTGACACCAGCCTGACCCAGCAGCGGGTTAATCTGCATGACGATGATGATGCAGCCGACCGCGCTTGCGAAGCCCGACGTCACCGGGTACGGAATCAGGTTGATGTAGCGGCCCATCCGGGCAGCGCCGAACCCCAGCTGAATGAGTCCTGCCAGCACGACTACCATGAATGCGACGACGGGGCGATCGGCGAACTGCACGAAAACGCTCGCCATGACGATTGCGATGGGTCCGGTGGGCCCGGATATCTGCGTCGGAACGCCACCGAACAGTGCGGCAAAGATACCGGAGCATACGGCGCTGTATATGCCGGCCACCGGTCCCGCGCCGGAGGCGACGCCAAATGCGAGTCCCATTGGCAGCGCAACGGCGGCGGCCTGAGCGCCGCCACGCAGATCCGCTCGCCAGAGGGTCAATGTCAGCGCGTTGATGATGTCCGGCAGCGGGCGCGGCATCCTTGCGCTCTCGCTACCTGGTTCAGCCTTTCGCCTGATTGGCTACTGCCGCCGCCGCCGCTTCGATGGCCTCCAGGTCGCCGAGGTAACCGAATTCGGTGACGTTCAGATGGTCGTCGAACTCATAAAGGCGCGGCGCGCCGGTCGGAATATTGAATTCCGTAATGGCTTCGTCGGACATGCCTTCGAGCATCTTGACCAGCGCGCGCAGGCTGTTGCCATGTGCCGCGACGATGACGTTTCTTCCGGCCCGCAGATCAGTGACGATGTGATCTTCCCAGTAGGGCTGCACGCGGGCGAGCGTCGTAGCCAGTGATTCGGTCGCGGGCAATGCAGATGGCGCTACGTTCCCATAGCGCGGATCGTTTGCCGGATGGCGTGCATCGTCGAGCGATAGTGGCGGCGGCGGAATATCGTAGCTGCGTCGCCAGATTTTGACCTGGGCATCACCGTGTTTTGCCGCAGTCTCGGCCTTATCGAGACCCTGAAGTTCTCCGTAATGCCGCTCATTGAGCCGCCAGTGGCGTCGCACCGGTATCCACAGCGAGTCCAGCTCGTCCAGGATGATCCATAGCGTGCGAATCGCGCGCGTCAGCACCGAGGTATGAGCGATATCGAAACGCAGGCCCGCCTCGCGCAATGTGCCGCCCGCGGCGCGGGCTTCGTCCCGACCCTGTTCGGTGAGGTCGACGTCTGTCCAGCCGGTGAACAGATTTCTGAGATTCCACTCGCTTTGACCGTGGCGGACCAATACGAGTTTGCCGATGGGGTTGTTCGCGCTCATAACGGGGCTGTTTGTCAAAAACTGAATGATCCCACAGCGACACGGGCCTGTCACAAGCCCGGTTTCGCGGCTGTGAACTGGTCCGAGTCCCGGCCAGGTTACAATCATGAGCATGGACACCAAAATCGGCGAACCAGGCGATCCTCAGGCTGACCCTCTGACGGAGGTGCCGGATCCTGGCAACGTTGACGGCGAGCTCACCTACGACAGTTATCTGCAGCTCGAAACGTTGCTCAATGCCCAGAAGCCACTTGCCCAGCCGGGTCATCACGACGAAATGCTGTTCATCATCCAGCATCAGGTGTCCGAGCTTTGGTTCAAACTGATACTCCATGAGCTGGATGCGGCCATCACCTGTCTGCAACAGGACGAGCTGGCTCGCAGCATCAAGATTTTGAAGCGCATCAAACAGGTGCAGCATCAGCTCATTAACCAGTGGTCCGTGCTGGCAACTCTGACACCGAGTGAGTACGTTGAATTTCGAAGTGTGTTCGGCACGGCATCGGGCTTCCAGTCACCCCAGTTCCGCATACTCGAGTTTCGGCTCGGCAACAAGGAGCGGCGCTTTCTGCAGCATTTCCGGCATCACCTTCCGAACTATCGCCGCCTGAAGGAAGCGCTCGAGTCGCCCGGCCTCTATGACGAATTTCTAATGCATCTTTACCGCGTCGGACATCGCGTTCCGCGCGAAAAGATCGAGCGGGACTGGACGGAAAAGTACACGATGCATCCAGGTGTAATCGACGTGTTTCGCGTCATTTACGAGCACCCGGATCAGTATTGGGCTGCTTATGAGGTTTGCGAAAACCTCGTGGATATGGAAGCAAATTTTCAGGCGTGGCGGTTCCATCATATCAAGACGGTCGAGCGCATCATTGGCAATAAGACCGGCACTGCCGGGACGAGCGGCGTGCGCTATTTGCGCAAATCGCTCGATACGTATTTTTTCCCGGAGCTGACAGAAGTCCGCACACACATAGGTGAATAGTTGTCGCAGGATGAAAACGATAGTTGCAGCCATAGATTTCTCGCCACTGTCGGATGCCGTCGTCAGTCACGCGGCCAGCATGGCGAGCGGAAATTCCGCCGCGGTCCTTCTCGTGCATGCGGCGGCGCCGGACCCGGACTTCGTCGGTTACGAAGTCGGCCCGCAATACATACGCGAAGCCAGGGCCGGCGAACTGCGCCACGAGCATAGCGAGTTACACCGACGAGCCGAATCGCTTCGCGCTCAGGGACTGGAGGCGAGAGCGCTGCTCGTCGAAGGGCCGACCGTCGCAACCATCCTGGCGGTGGCCGAGGACCAGAACGCTGATTTGCTCGTCGTCGGTTCGCACGGTCACGGCGCGCTGGCGCGGGTTTTTCTCGGCAGTGTGAGCACGGATATCGTTCATCATTCGAAAATTCCGGTCCTCGTCGTTCCAATGCCCGGGCGCGGCGCCGACGACTGAGTGGCGGCAGAAACGACGAAGTAAGCAGGTATCTGCGGCCGGCTAAGGCTTGTGTGGGGCGTGCAGGTACTGCTCGCTCTGCATCTCTTGTAACCGGCTGCGCGTGCGTTCGAATTCGTGTCTGAGCCGCTCACCGGCATACAGATCGCTGATCGCGACTTCAGCCGACAATACGAGCTTGACCTTCCGGTCATAAAATTCATCGACGAGCGCGATGAAGCGGCGGGCCTGATTTTCCAGTAACGGTGTGAATCTGGGGACACGCGAAACGAGCACGGCCTGATACAGTCGCGAAATCTCGATATAGTCGTTCTGGCTGCGCGGTCCGTCGCATATCTGCTCGAAGTCGAACCATATTGTGCCTTCACCATTGCGCAGGTAGTGGATGCTGCGGTCGTTCACGTCGATGCTGCCGGCTTCGGCCGTCGCGTCGGGTTCCATGGTCTCGAAGAACTCCGTCAGACGGGCGCGCGACTGCGCGCCAACCGGATGCTGGTACAGATCGGACTGTTTGAGGAATTGCAGGCGATAGTCGAGATCGCCTCCCATGTTGACGACCTGGCAGTGCTTTTCAATCAGCTCGATTGCCGGAAGAAACCGCTGGCGCTGCAGGCCGTCGCGATACAGATCACTCGGCGGAGTATTTGAAGTCGCAACGAGCGTGACGCCGCGCTGGAACAGACTGCGGAACAGATTGCCGAGAATCATCGCATCGGCGATATCGGTCACGGCGAACTCGTCGAAGCAAATCACGTGCGTTTGTTCTGCTATCTGCGCAGCGATGACCTCGAGTGGATCCTCCTGCATGTTCAGCTGCCTGAGTCGATGATGCGTGTCGGCCATGAATCGATGGAAATGCTGGCGACGCTTCTGTGCGAATGGCAGGCAGGAATAAAACTGATCCATCAGGAAAGTCTTGCCGCGACCGACCGTTCCCCACAGATAAATGCCGCGGACCGGGCTTGTGGGCGCCTTGCGCAGTCCGCCGATCCAGCCACGCAGGCCGCGCTGCTTTGCAGCGGCTGTGGCTAAGTCGACGAACAGCCGGTCGAACGCATGGGCGACACGTTCCTGAGCGGGATCGGTTTCGATGGATCCGGCCTCGAGCTGGGAGCGATAACGCTCGAGCGGACTGCTCATTCCTGCAGCTCCGGCAGGTCGCGAAACATATCGAGCGCTTCGGGGTTTGCCAGCGCTTCGATATTGGCGACCCTGCGTCCGTGAATGACGTCCCGAACGGCGACCTCCACGATTTTCCCGCTGCGTGTGCGCGGTATGTCGCTGACCTCGATGATCCGAGCCGGCACGTGGCGTGGACTGGCCTGCTGTCGCAGCCGCTCGCCGATAGCGGCGCGCATCGTATCGTCGAGTTCGTGGCCGCTTTGCATACGAACGAATAGCAGGATTCGCACATCGTCGTCCCATTTCTGGCCGACGGCGATCGATTCAGCAATCTCCGGGATGGCTTCGACGACCCGATAGATTTCGGCTGTGCCGATCCGGACACCGCCGGGATTGAGCACGGTGTCCGAACGGCCATGCATGATGTAGCCGCCATGCTCAGTGGCCTCGACGTAGTCGACGTGACACCATACGTTTTCGTAGCGGTCGAAATACGCCGCGTGGTAGCGGCTGCCGTCGGGATCGTTCCAGAAGCCCAGTGGCATCGAAGGGAACGGTGCCGTGCACACGAGTTCGCCCTGGCGTC
>JASFSB010000034.1:0-9972 GCA_050114615.1 Gammaproteobacteria bacterium | reverse complement strand
TCCTGGGCTTCGTAATATGGTGCCGGGCGCAGGACTTATGTGTAGACGCCGAGCGAACGCGTCAGGCGACGCGGCGGGGCTGCGACGAAAGCCGAACCGCTGTTTTCTGCGCCGGACCACACGACCGGCTCGAGGAACTCGAGCAGATCGGTGGTGCGTGGCTCGAATGCCTCACCGCGCTGCGCGACGACGTAAAAGGCTTCGGGTTCGCCCATATCCATCGTGTAGCCGTTGTCGAACGGGTGCGAAAATACGAGCGCGAGCGGCAGGGCGGCGGCCTCACTGAGCGCGGCCTCCGGTGTGTAAAGCAGCTGAAAGTGCGCGAGTGCCGGCAGCGGCACGGCCAATGCGACAATCGCGGCCGCACGCGGGATCCGCTTCATTCCTCGATATCCCTGCCGTCGATCTGAATGATATGGCCTTCGCCGGCATCGAACTCGACCCGAAAGCGGACGTCCGGCTTATCGAACGTGAATTCACTGTGTTCGCTCATCGCGCCGTCGACGAGCACTCGACCGTTGCTGGCGATCACCCGCAGCGGCACGCCGGCCGCCGGCGCGCCGTCGCTGAACCCTCCCTCACAGGTGATCGTTCCGTCCGCATTGTCGAAACATTCGCAGATCGGATTGTGCGCCTGCACTGGAGCGATCCCGGCGAGTGTCACAACGGAAAATATAACTATTTGTTTCATAAACTGAATCCTGATACGCCGGCAGCCAGTCACATCTCGCGCCGTGACGCCGACTGCGGCAGTATTCAATGTGGCGGGCACGATTGGTAGTTAATAACGGTTATTAGCTGTTAAAAGGACGCCCCAAAGCGCTGCCGCGGCCCCACGGAGTCAGAATTACATTATGTAATATAGATTATGTTGAATTATTGACGCCAAGGGACGCCTGCCAGACGGTCGCCTGGCGGTCGACTTCGCGCTGCGCTGCCTCCGGCGAGTGCAGCTGCCCGTCCCGAATTTCGGGAATCTCGAGGAATTCACCGGCATACAGCAGGTTCAGGTTACCGCCGAAGCTCGCCGGGTTTGCCGTAAACAGTGCCAGCATCATTTGATTTAACGTAATACCATCGATCGCAATGTTCAGGGCGATCTCGGACAGCGTTTCGCCAGGCTGCACCGGTCCGTAGCCGTGGCTAGCGGGTTTCGGCGGGGCTGCTCCCGGGGTTTCACCCTCGTCGTGCAATGACGCGAGGGCGAAAGCTTCCGTCTGCGCAGTGCTGCCAGCACCGGGCATCGTGAGTCGGGCACCGGCGTAAAGCAGGTCCATCGTGCCACCGAAAGCCTGTGGATTGTGCGCGTAGAGTTGCGCCATCAGCCACTGGCGATCACGAGGCGAGTTCGTCAGGGACTGCGCAATCTCCGAAAGCGTCTCACCCGGCCGGACCGGGCCATAGGCCTCGCCCGGCGCCATCGGTGCGTTTGCGTCAGCACGACGTGTTGCGGCTTTGACTACGTATCCGGACTCTCTGATCAGCGCCGAGCCAACACGCATCGAGAAGGATCTGTTCGCTACGTGCAGGTGAACCAGATTCGATTCGATCGCGACGACTTGCGCATCGCCGACGAAATCACCTACGTGCGAAAGCTGATCATTGATCAATGCAATGCGATTGTCCGCGGAAATCAGCACACCGTTGATCGTGAATCGCGCCGCCAGTTCTGCGTCACTGACGTCGCCGGACTGCGCCGTCGCTGACGTGCCCGCCAGCAGGCTTAGCAGAAAAACCGAATGCGAAAATCTGAGCATGTCGGGCCAAACAGTGGTTATCGCTGAATCCGGGGCTGTATCCGAGCCCTGCACCTCACACAAATTAATTTCGGCAGCGGGCTGCGGATCCTGAATGTCCTCGATTGTCGAGCCTGAACCAGTGGTAGTCTGTGACTCCTCTCTCTGTCTCTGGTCCCTGCAAGATGGAATTCTCAGTAATTCTGGAATGGCTCGACTCGCTGCCGCAGACGATCGCCGCTCAGACGAGCAGTCCGAGCTTCTACATTCAGCTCGCCCTGATCGCGCTATCCGTGTTCGTAGCGCTTATCCTCGCCACTTCGCTGGCGCGATTGCTGCGCAGGTCACCGTCGTCGGAGAGCGCAGCGGCCAGTCTTCGCCACAGACTCTTTGCGCATCTGTCAGCACTGTCGATGCCGTTGCTCGCGGTCGTGCTTCTGGGTGTCTGCATCGGCATTGCGCCGCTGGTCGGGTCGCAAACCTGGCTCGTGCGCATTGCCCAGGGGCTCGCGGCAGTGTGGCTGCTCAATACCGGTATCTCGCGTTTCGTAACGCGCAGGGTCATTCGCATCATCGTCAAATGGACGACGATACCGATCGCGCTATTAATGGTTTTCGGCTGGCTCGCGCCGACTGTGTCCTGGCTCGAATCGATCGACGTTGCGATCGGCAATATCCGCTTCTCAGCGTACGGATTGCTGCGCGTGCTGATCTTTGGTTCCTTGTTGTTCTGGCTGGGAAGATTGACGGATACCGCAGGGCAGTCCGTGATTCGCAGTCAGGAAGAGTTCGACGTCGGCACGCGCGAACTGTTCGCGAAGTTGTTTGCGGCCATTCTCTATGTGGTCGTGTTCGTATTGTTGCTGCAGATCATGGGCATCAATCTGACGGCGCTGGCCGTTTTCGGCGGTGCGCTGGGCGTCGGGCTCGGCTTCGGTCTGCAGGCGATCGCATCAAATTTCATATCGGGGATCATTCTGCTGCTCGATCGTTCCCTGCGGGTGGGAGACTACGTCGAACTCGACAGCGGACAGAAAGGAACGATCATTGCGATGAACATGCGCTCGACCACGCTCGAGACCTTCGAAGGCAAGGTCATCGTCGTGCCCAACGAAACTTTTATCACGAGCGCTTTCGTCAACTGGACCCACAACAACGAAAAGCAGCGGTATTCGATCGAGTTCCAGGTCGCCTACAGCACGGACATCGAAAAACTGATCACGATCCTGCGCGAAGTCGTGATCAGCCACCCGCAGGTCATCAGCGGCGACGACGTGCCGATCGAGGAACGTCCCGATGCGGAAATCGCCGGCTTCGGTGACTCGGGGATAGACATCCTCATTGAGTTCTGGATCGCAGCGATCGATGACGGCCGCAATCGTGTCGGTGCGGATCTGTACATGATGATCTGGAAAGCGCTGCGGGAGAATGGCATCGAGATACCGTTCCCGCAACGTGAAGTTCGAATCCTCGGAGAATAGGTGCCGCTACTCAGGCTTGACGAACAACAGCGCAAAGCGGTCTGAATTACCGCTGACGGAGCGTCGTGCGACCTCGTATCGCAGCTCATCGTCGGGGCGGCGTAACAGCGTGCTGTAGTCGAGCAGTTCGAAGCCGGCCGCCTGAACTTCCTTGATGACCAGGACCGGATCGATGCGGCGTACGTTTTCGGAATTGTCCGGTTCCATGTGGCGGCGCGTGTGATCGACGATGCCCAGAAGGCCGCCTGGCTTCAGTGCGTCGTATGCGGACTTGTTCATCGCGGCGCGTCCCGCGGCATCGAAGTTGTGATAGTTGCGAAAAGTCAGTACTCGATCGACCGGTTCGACGTCCCATGCGCCGGGAGCGAAGAACGGTGTGCCACCCCCCGACGGCTGACTGGCACCCCAGGAAATTTCCTCGACGTCGCGCAGCTCGGGAAGCTGCGACGGTTGCGCGAATGCAGCGCTGTAAACGGTCGGGGCCGGATGTGTGACGTATAGCTTGCCTTGCTCCCGGAGTAACGGCGCCAGAATCTTCGTGTACCAGCCGCTGACCGGGAGTATCTCGATGACGCGCATCGTTTCTTCGATGCGAAAGAACTCGAGCACCTCAGGCGCCTGACGGTTGCGGTCGCGCGCGCGCTCCGCGTCGGTGCGAATGTCGCTGCGCATGATTTCGACGATTCGCTGCTGCAACGCGCTCGGCTGGCCAGTCTGTGCAGCAACCCCACACGAAACGAGCATGAGCGCAACTGGCCAGATCCTTCGCATGACAAAAACCCCCTGGAATGGTTTCACTGATCGCGGTCCGGACGATTGTACCGATGATGTGCGAACGTTAGTAATTCTTCTGTTAGAAAACATACTACGCAGATCGACTCGCTCAGTGCGTTGTGCCTCGGCGATAATCGGTGTTCTTCGAGTTGATTCCGTCGGGAAAATTCAGTGAAGTCTCGTGCTTTCGTCGTTCGTGCGTTCTGTGCTGCCGGAGCGATTTCCTGGGTGTCCGCTGCAATGGCGCAGCCTGCGTTCCAGCCGAATCCGCGTCCCGTTGCCCAGGCCTGGGCACTGCAAGAGCGACCGGTCGTCGACGGCGAAGTGCTCGATGATCCCGCGTGGGCAGAAATACGGCCCATCGAGGAGTTCTGGCAGATTCAGCCGCGGGCAGGCATGCCGGCCAGTCAGCGGACTCAGGTCTTCGTGGCGTATTCGGACACCGCTTTGCACATCGGCGTCGTGGCATACGACGATGAGCCGCTCGCCATCGTGTCGACGGACAGTCGACGCGATTCCTCGCTCGACGATACCGACAGCTTTCGCGTGCTGATCGACGGGCTCCTGGACCGACAAAACGGCTACGTGTTCGGCACGAATCCTGCCGGGATCGAGTTCGATGGACAGGTTTCGCGTGAAGGGGCGGGCCAGGCATTTTCCGGCGGCGAAGGCGGTTTCAATCTGAACTGGGATACTGCATGGAATGTCGCGTCGGCGGTATCGGACATCGGCTGGAGTGCGGAAATGGAAATCCCGTTTACCTCGCTGCGATTCGGCCCGGAAGACGTCCAGACCTGGGGCTTCAATTTCGAACGCCGAATCCGGCGTAACAATGAAGTCGCGTTTTGGGCGCCGCTGTCTCAGGATCGCAGTCTGTACCGAGTCTCGGAGGCCGGCTCGATCGAAGGCATACGCGTGCCACGACAGCGGAATCTGCAGCTCACACCGTATGTGCTGGGGCGCAGCCGGCGCGATGGCTCCCCTGCGGTCACGAGCAATGACGACGAGTTCGGTTTCGATCTGAAATATTCCATTACACCGAGCCTGACGCTCGATGCGACGTACAACACGGACTTTGCGCAGGTCGAAGTCGACGAGCAGCAGGTCAACCTCGACCGATTCAGTCTGTTTTTTCCGGAAAAGCGCGCGTTTTTCCTCGAGAACTCCGGCCAGTTCACCGTTGGCAATCCACGTGAGGCTGAATTGTTCTTTAGTCGTCGCATCGGTATCGCGGGCGGAGTGCCGACGGCCATCGACGGTGGTGTCCGGCTGTCAGGTAAGGTCGGTGCGCGTACGAACATCGGTGTACTCAGCATGAGTTCCGAGGCCGTCCCCGGTCTCGTGTCAGCAAATGACTACTCCGTGGCGCGTGTGAACCAGGAGCTGCCCAATCGCTCTGCCATCGGGGCGTTGTTCGTCAAACGTGACGGCGACGGCAGTCTGACAGGAAATCCGCGCGACGATCACAACGAAACCTATGCGATCGACGGACGCTGGGGGATCGGCAGAAACTCCCTGATTCAGGCCTGGATTGCACAGACCGATACGCCGGGCCTGACCGGGCGCGATCAGGCTTTCGCCGTTTCAGGCGACTACAACGATGCTAAATGGACGTTCGGCGCCGGCTATACGGAAATCGGTGAAGACTTCAATCCCGAAGTAGGCTTCCTCGCTCGACGCGGCTATCGAAAATTCGATGGGCGTATGTTCCGGCGCGTCCGTCCGCAGCAGTGGCCGAAGATTTTCGAAATCCGCCCGCACGTTGTCTATCGCGGTTACCGGGGCTTCGACGATTTCCAGGAGACGGGCTTTCTGCATCTGGATTCCCACTGGGAATTTCAAACCGGCAGCGAGGTGCACACCGGCTACAACTTCACGACTGAGGGAATCAGGCCGGGGGAAGAGTTCGATATCGTGCCGGGCGTGACCATCCCGAGCGGGACCTATCGCCATGGCGAGACACAGCTCGTCTACGAGGGTAATCGCTCGCGGCCCGTGAATTTCTCACTGCGATCGACGTTCGGCGGTCGCTTCGGCGGCGATCGAACGACGATCGAGTCCGCGCTTCGTTACCGGGTAGGGGAGCGTTTCAATTCCGAATTCGCTTACACACGCAATGAATTCGACATTCCGACCGTCAATGGAGACGTACCCGAAGGAGAGTTTACGGCCGATCTTTGGCGTGTACGGCTCTCGTATTCGTTCTCCCCTCGGATATTGCTGCAGATGCTGATGCAGTACAACGAAGTGACGGATCGGGTTTCGACGAATCTGCGCTTTTCGTGGCTGCAGTCGGCGAACACGGGGCTTTATCTCGTTTATAACGAGGTCGACGAGAACGACGGCCTCGGACTGCCGCGGGGGCGAGAATTCGTCGTGAAATTCAGTCGAATTTTCGATCTGCTGCGGTAGCGAGGTTCAACCGGTACGCGCGGCAGGCTGTGAAGCGCATGCAAGTTCGAGCGCAGTGTTCAGCAGCAGATTTGCGCCGGCCTCGACGTCCTTCCAGTGCGTCCATTCATCGGGTGCGTGACTAATGCCGCCTACCGACGGCACGAAGATCATGCCGGCCTGTGTGACGTCGACGAAAAACTGCGTGTCGTGTCCGGCGCCACTGGGCATGCGCTGATAACTCAGGTTCGCGAGCTCCGCCTGCCTTTCGAACAATTCGACGATCTCGGGGCTGCAGGCTTTGGGATCGAGCCAGCTGACCTGCTCGTATTCGAACATCAGTTTGTGACTCCTGGCGATCGCGCTGAGAACGCGGCGGCAGATGTCACACAGTTCATGCATGACGTCTGCCGAGCTGTCGCGTCCAACCAGTGTGAAGATTGCCTCACCGGGGATCGTGTGTGGGCTGCCGGGTTTGAGCTCTACCTTGCCGACTGTAAGGCGGCTGCGTTCAGTCCCGTGCTCGGCGATGATGCGTGGTATCTCGTGCGCGAAATCTGCCATTCCCATAAATGCGTCGCTGCGCATGTCCATCGGCGCAGTTCCGGCATGATCCGCCTTTCCTTTCAGATGAATGATCCACTTGAATACACCGGCGATCGAATCGACGACACCAATCGTCTTGCCTGTCTTATCCAGCACGGGGCCCTGTTCGACGTGCAGCTCGATGAATGCGCGCATCGTGTCGCGTGTACGTCGCGCATCCATCGCCTGCATCGGCTCGAGACCGCGTTCGCGCATTGCGTCGCTCAGCTTGTTGCCGTCGGCATCATGAGCATTGAGTAGAAATTCCGGCGTCAGGTCGCCGGCAATGGCCTGAGCGCCGAGCATTCCACCGTAACGACCTTCTTCCTCGCTCGTGCCCAGAACCTCGATCGGCCACTGCAATTCGACGCCGGCCGCGGCGCACACGCGGAGAATTTCCAGCCCCGTGACGACACCGAGGCTGCCGTCGAAGATGCCGCCCGCCGGCACGGAATCCATGTGTGAGCCAATCGTCACGCTTGCCTTGTCCAGCGGCCCATAGCGACCGTACACGTTGCCCGCGCCATCCATGTGCGGCTGGAAACCTTCGGCAGCGAGAAGGTCCATGAACCAGTGCCTGGCTTCCCAGTCGACTTCGGAGAAGCCGAGGCGGTATACGCCCTTGTCTTCCTCGTTGAACCCGAATCTGGACAGCTCGAGCAGCGTCGTCTTCAGTCGTTCGATGTCTATCTGCATCAGTTCCACCCGATTTCTCTGGCTTTCGATTTCGCAACAGCAGGAATGTCACTGTCGATAAACTGTGCGTGCAGAATCTGCACGCCGATGAGATGATTAATCACGGCGTCGAGCTGCACCTGTGTCGCTGCAGAAGTCGATGCCGCCTCGTGCTCTGCGAACGCCGCCTGCACGCCGTCGAGATCGAGGATGCCGGCAGCATTGATTGCTTTCGTACTGAGATACTGCGCCGCCAGTTTTTTCATCGCACGCCAATTCTGCGGATCGGTGTGCGCCGGCGGCGCCATGAACGCAAATTTCTCGCGCTTGTAGAGCGTTTCGGGAAGCAGACCTTTCATTGCCTCGCGCAGCACATACTTCTCCGTTCGTCCCTTGATGCGCATCGTCGGTGGAATCTGCGTTGCGAACTCCGCCAGATGGTGGTCGAGAAAAGCCGGACGCGCTTCCATCGAATTGGCCATGTCCACGCGATCGCCGCCCCACGTCAGAATCTGGCCTTCCAGCATCGTCTTGATCCATACGTACTGTGCACGGTCGAGCGGATGGCGGCCCTGCAGTGCGTCTCCATTGAGCTCACTGGCAATGGCCCGGCCCGGCTCATAACCTGTCAGTTCGCGGCGAATCTCCGGATGCAGCAGCCCGGGGACGCGCTGGCCGGCTGCCAGCCAGGGCTGCAGGCACGATGGCGTAAAGCCCACCTTCGCGTCGATTGCCGGGTCGGCCAGGGCCTCTTCGGCAAGCATCGCACCTCGGAACTGCGCGTTACGTTCGCGCAGCATCGCCTCCCACTGGCCACGTTCATCGAGCGGCAGATGATCGAGCCCGTGCAGGAACATATCCTGACGGAACGCCGGATAGCCGGCAAAGAGCTCATCAGAGCCCTCTCCCGTCATGACGACCTTGTAATCGACCTCACGGACGCGCCTGCTCATGAGGAGTTTCGCGACTCCGAGCGTGTTGTAGATCGTTCTTTCCGTATGCCAGAGCGTCTCTTCGAAGTGCCCGTACAGGTCATTCGATCGGATCCGCAACACTTCCTGATCGGCGCCGGTTGCTTCTGCCATCTCGCGCGCAATCGGCGTCTCGTCGTAAACGTCCGAATCGAATCCGATCGTGAATGCTTTGACGGGCCCCTGCGTTGCGGCGGCTGCGAGGCCCATGATCGAACATGAATCGATGCCGCCTGAAAGGTAGCAGCCGACCGGCACGTCGGCTTCGAGCCGCAGCTGCACAGCCGTTACGAGCTGCTCGCGGACGCCATCGATCCATTCCTGCTCCTCAGCGCCGGTGCGGTAATCGTGCTCCGGCGTAAAGTCGATGTCCCAATAACATCGTTGCTCGATCTTCAATCGCTCATCACTGCGTGTGACTTTGAGAAAGTGGCCTGGTCTGACCTGATGTACGCCTTCGAAAGCGGTAGAGCCCGGTACGATCGTTTGCATCAACTGATGAAACAGTCCCTGTGAGTCGAAGCGCCGTACGACTTCAGGGTCCGCAAAAAGTGCTTTGAGTTCTGAACCGAAAACGATGCTGCCGGGTGTTTGCGTCCAGTACAGGGGCTTGATTCCGAAGCGATCCCGCACGAGATACAGCGCGTCCCGGTCCCGGTCGTACAAAGCGAATGCGAACTCGCCACGAAGGAACTTCAGCATGCGCTCGAACCCGTATTCGCGGTAAAGATGGAAGATCAGCTCCGAGTCGCTCTTAGTCGTGAAACGGGCGCCGCGCGCATGCAGGTCTGCGCGAATACGCTGGTAGTCGTAGATTTCGCCGTTTGCGGTCAGCATGAGCTTGCGGTCTGCACTGACGAACGGCTGTCTTCCGCGATCGGGATCGAGGTCGATGATCGACAGCCGGGCGTGAGCAAACCCGACGCCGGCATCCGTTGCCACGCCGAAGCCGTCCGGACCGCGGTGATGCTGAATGGCGGCCATCGCGACGAGCGTCTCTCGGTCTGCCGGCCTGGAAGACGACTGATGAAAGACGCCTGCGATACCACACATAGATGTCTCTGCTAAACGAATATTTTGAGAATGGTCGCAAGCAGCGCCATTCGCATGAATACGGCGCCGCGCGCCTGAGCGAAATACCAGTTATGAGCCGTGCTGTCGAGCGCCTGGGAAAGCTCCTGGCCGCGCGCGAGCGGATGCAGAATGATCGCGTCCTTGCGCAGCGGCGATTTTTTGTCGAGTCGGAATTTTTGTCCGAGCGCCTCATAGCTGTCGCCGGTCCACAGGATCGCGTTTTGGTAGATGACATGCAGACGCGGCAGCGTCTTGCGGAAATACGACGTCACACGAAGCTTGAGT
>JASFSB010000033.1:0-10000 GCA_050114615.1 Gammaproteobacteria bacterium | reverse complement strand
TATCTCGAGGAGATCATCGAATGGTACGGCCTGCCGCTCAGAGGCGTTCGCGGAGGCGCAGACACGATCTACCCCGAGTATCGGGATGTCATGGAGCTGCCGCCAAATCCACCGGAAGTCTGCACGCTGTATTGCGAATGCGGTCAGGACAATTCGCTATGTCTGTAGTTAGCACGATGAGACTGACGGCAGCCATCGTGGCGCTGCTGACCGCGAGCACCTGGTCGTACGCGCAGGATTTCAGCGCCGTGGAGATGCAGACGCTGCACGTGCGCGACAATATTTACATGTTATTCGGCGCCGGCGGGAATACGACGGTACAGGCCGGCTCGGACGGACTGCTGATCGTCGACACGCAGTTCGCGCCACTTGCGGATCGCCTCTACGACGCCGCTTCGCAGCTGTCCGACGGACCGCTGAGTTACGTCATCAATACGCACATGCACGGCGATCATATCGGCGGCAATGCGCGGCTACGTCAGCTTGCGCCCGGGACTCGGCTCGAACCGTTCGTGATGATCGCCCACCTCAATGCATATTCGCGCCTCGTACAACTCGAACGCGAGGATCCCGATCTGGTGCCCGAAGGCGGCCTGCCGGTCGATAGCTTCGATACCGAGCAGTCCGACTTCCA
The DNA here is from genome assembly GCA_050114615.1 of Gammaproteobacteria bacterium. Classification (GTDB taxonomy): domain Bacteria; phylum Pseudomonadota; class Gammaproteobacteria; order Steroidobacterales; family Rariloculaceae; genus JAHEEO01. The sequence goes on along the minus strand of JASFSB010000033.1, from coordinate 9,366 downwards.
TTTCAACGGAGAAGCAGTCCTGCTTCACTACATGCCGAATGCGCACACCGACGGGGACATCATCGTGCATTTCAGGCGCTCGGACGTTATCTCGACCGGTGACGTATTCGTCTCCGGCGGCTATCCGTTCATCGACCTGGACAACGGCGGCAACGTACGGGGCATTATCGATGCGCTCAATTACATTCTGGCGCTCACGGTACCGAGGAAGACCCAGGAGGGTGGCACACTGATCGTGCCTGGGCACGGCCGGATCTGCGATGAGGCTGATGTCGTCGAATTTCGGGACATGGTGGTCATCGTGAGCGAGCGCATTCAGGACATGATCGACCGCGGCATGTCACTGCGACAGATTCAGCGCGCCCGTCCGACGCTCGACTACGACACTGAATACGTTAACGAGAACAGCTTCGTCTCAGCGGAGGCCTTCGTCGAAGCCGTTTACCGAAGCCTGACGGAAAACTGAAATGAAAACGAAACATATCGTTGCAGCGGCGATCGCCACGAGCCTGCTCGCAGGCAATCTCACCCTGGCGCAGTTCGGACCGCCTCCGGCGCCTGATCCAAACGAAGCGCCACGGGAAAGAGCACCGGTTGATCTGACGGGTATGTGGGTCGCACCGGTCATGGAGGACTGGCGCTGGCGGATGGTGACACCACTGAAAGGTGACGCGGCGAGTATTCCCGTACGCGGTTCCGCGAGAGCGGAAATCGAGAGCTGGGATCCGGCCGCTGACGAAGCAGCGGGCCAGGCGTGTAAAGGCTATGGTGCGGCTGCCATCATGCGCCACCCCGGGCGAATCAGGATCGAATGGGAAGACGACAAAACGCTCGTCATCGAGAAAGACTACGGCATGCAGACGCGTCGGCTGCACTTCGACACACCGCCAACCGGTGCGCCCACGCGCCAGGGCTCTTCTGCCGCGCACTGGGATCGCGGTCTGGATTCGCCCGCGCCAGGGCTCGGTTTTTCACTGGGCCTGGGTCCGAAACTCGGCGCCACCAGTAAGACGCTGATAGTCGAGACGACGAATCTGCTGCCCGGTTACCTGCGCAAGAATGGCATTCCGCACAGCGGCGCCGCCACGATGATGGAGTATTACGATACTTTTACCGCTGTAGACGGCACGCAATGGTTCACGATCACGACCGTCATCGAAGATCCGGAATACCTTGCAGTCCCGTTCGTGACGACAACGGATTACAAACGCGAGCAAGACGAGTCGCGCTGGAATCCGGAACCGTGCTCAGCGTACTAGCCTGAGGGGGACTTGCGATCACGCGAAGCCCCTTGACCTGGAAAGGAGGGCAGCTAGCTCCGTTGTCGGCTTGAAATTTCTACAATTTCTTTTCGGCTGCGTTATGATCTGAAGCGCGCAGAGTGCAGGTTCGCCGTGCCCTGCTGAGCGAAACCATGTGCTCGTGGTTCTTGATGCTGGTTCCTGCTGATGCGGAGAGCAATGGCAATAGAATCGCTCAACGAGTATCACGAAAGCGTCGATGGGGTCACCCTCGAGAAGCTCGATATCTATTCGCGCTATCTGCAGGAGTGGCTGCCCGCGCCGCTGTCAGGGCGTATGCGCATCGAGGAAGCCGGCATCTACGATCTCCTGTGTGGTTCCGGCCGCTGTGCTGACGGCAGCGATGGCAGTCCGATGCGTGCCGTCGGCGCGCTGCGTGCGAACGCAAAGCAACTCACCCGGTGCGCCGACGTCAACGTTCGGCTGGTCTTCAATGACACAGATCCGGCCAGCGCCAAATCTTTGGCTGGCAGACTCGGGCCCCAGGTGCTCGCAGACGACGGGCGGTGCCTCGCCCACATACAATACTACGCCCAGCCATGCGGAGAGCTGCTGCATTCGCTGCTGCCGAAGCTGCAGCAAAACAAAGCCGCTAACCTGCTGTTTCTCGATCAGTTCGGTTTGTGTGAAGCCAGCAAAGAGCAGCTGCAGACCATTCAGGCGCTGAAGCGCACCGACCTGCTGATTTTTGTTTCAGCACACTGGCTTCAGAGGTTTCCCCGAACCAGGGAAGCCGAACACTGGGCTATGGAATGGAGTGGAATCGAGGCGATTGGCTACAATCGAATTCACAGATTCATGGCGAATTATTTCCGGAGTCTGCTGGGCAACAAATACTTTGTCGCGCCCTTTTCACTGAAACGACATTGCGAAGTCTATGGATTGATTTTCGCCAGCCGCCACCCGCGAGGTCTGGAAAAGTTTCTCGAGGTCGCCTGGCACAAGGATCCCTACACGGGCGAGACGAATTTCGACCTGTACGACGACTGCATGTCGAGGGAACGCCTGGCCTTACTCGATGCCCGCAAGATCGCCGAATTCCAGAAAGAGCTGATGATCTGCCTCGAGAGCGGGAAGTTCACGACCGATCGAGACATCTATCTGTACATTCTTCAGAGGGGATTTCTGGCGCGGCACGCGGCGGACACCGTCAAGGCCTTTTGCAGCCGGCGCAATGTGCGCTTCCGGACGCGCGCCGGCACACTGCTTCGGCGGCCACGCCTGTCGCAGGGCTGTTTCACGAGGCCCCGCCCGATTGAATATCACTGACGTCGGATCGACGCCGGCATGTCACGATTGTTCAGTCGCCGTCAGCGTCGTCAGAATATCCGAGAACCAGGCACAATTCAGACCGAGCACTTCGTCGAGATTCAGGTCGCGCGATCCGACGTCCAGCCGCGCAGAATGAATGCCGGCCAGCAACCAGGGAAAATCTTCCGGGCAATCGTCATCGACACCTGAGCGCATGACGACTGGTGCGCCACTCATACCGCGATGCGTTCGCGCGTCGGTCAGAAAATACCCTTCGCCCTGAAAGCGAAGATCGAAGCACGATGCGAGTATCGCGTGCCGTGCGACGGGCAAGTGATGCAGCGTGTCGTGGAAGCCGAGCGGACATCCAACCACGAGCAGCGGCGTGCCGACTTCGACGCTGCGCATCCCAACCAGCTGATCCATCGTGAATGCGCGGTAGGAAACGTCCGTCGGCAAAGCGTCGCGACTGATCTCTATGACAGCGACATCAACGCCGCCGGTCTGATCGTTGGTCTGGCGCCAGACACTTTTGCCGCCATCATAAAGCGGCATGGAGAAGTCCACAGCCTGAGCGACGTTGTCCTCGTCCGTATGCAGCTCGATCAGTATCGAGTCGGGATAATGCTCACTGCGTTCATCCCACAGCACGTGGCGACTCGTAACGAGAAACAGCGATTCGTCTCGGGAGAAAAAGAACCCACTGGCATTCGTGAGAGGTAGTGTGCCTCTAAAGGTCGAAACTTTCGTTACGGACAAAAGCAACGGATCGATCATCGAGTCTTCGCCGGAACACGGCCCTCCAATGGTTCACTGAATTCCGACAGTCATGCGTCAGGTGCCGCGACTCCACGCAACGACATCGAAATCGGCAGGCACATGCAGAAACAGATTCGTGATCGGGCCGAGCGCACGGGTGACATGTCCCTTGCCGGTCAGGTCCTCGAGGAATACGAGGTCGCCCGCGCCGATCCTGCGGCGTGTGCCGTTCGTGATCTCGACCTCGAGCGCGCCGGTCATGTTGATCGCGAACTGCTTGCGCGGTGCCGTATGCCAGTCCGGGGCGGTTGCGCCGGAACCCGTATAGACGCCGGCCGTCATCTGCGTAATCTCTGCCGGGCCGGCGTCCGGAGAAATGACGAGGTCCTGAATATGCGATTCGCCATCAGGCGTTGCATAGATCCGTATGATCCGCGCTTCGACTGCGTCTGAATCGCCGTTTTGCGCCAGTGCAGCCGCGCCGGCCAGTACTGCGCCGACTCCGCCCAAAGCCAGTATTTCACGTCGGTCCACGATGTCTCTCCCAGAGTGTCAGTCAGTATATTGTAATAACATTTTGCAACCGCAGCGCGCCGACCTTTCAGCGCTTCCAGAGCCGCTGACTGGCGAGCAACGCGCCTTCGGCGAGTGCATCGAACTTCGCATTCACGATGTCGAGCGGTTGCCGTGCCAGCCCCGCACCCTGTGCAAAGCCGCAATCGCTGCTCGCGATGACGTTCTCGCGGCCGACGAGATTCGCGAATCGCATGATCCGCTGCGCCACGAGCTCGGGATGCTCGACGTGGCTGATTGCATGACTGATACAGCCGGGGAGCAGAATCTTGCCGTCAGGTAATTTGTTCGATTCCCACACGGTCCACTCGTGCTCATGCCGCGGATTGGCCGCTTCGATCGAATAGCCCTGCGCACGAATACCGAGCAGCAGGTCGACGAACTCCGACAATGGCACGTCACTCGTGTGCGGCCCCGTCCAGCTCCCCCAGCAAAGGTGGTAGCGCACGCGCTCCTCCGGAATGCCGCGAAGCGCACGGTTGAGCGCTGCAATATTGAGCTCGACCCATTCACGATAATCGCGCCCGCTGTCGACCACGGCGTCGTGGAGATTCGTCAGGATCGCATCGTCGACCTGCAGCAGCAGACCGGCATCGACTACGATCTGATATTCCTCGTGTTGCGCATCGGCGAGCGCAAAGAGGAAATCCTCCTCGGACTCGTAGTACTCGTTGGCATAGCTCACCGCGACACTGCACGGTGCCGCGACCGGCAGGAAGGCATCGCTGACCGGTTGACCGCGCACGGCGGCTGCGAGATTTTCTGCATCGCGCCGCATGGCTGCCCGGCCTTCATCAGTGTAGGCGATCGGCCCGACACATACCCACTGCTTTGGGAGGAATCGGCTGGACGCGTTCTTTATGCGCTGCTCACTGAGACTTTCCTCATAGTACTCATGGAAGCGAATTCGCTCGCGTCCGAGAAACTTCATGAAATCCGGATCGTCCCGCAGCTCGAACCCCGTCAGTCTGTCGAAAGAATAACCGGTCCATGCTGCCTTACCGAACTCGCCGTCGCTGACCACATCGATGCCGTGGGCGATCTGATCCCGAACGACGTTACCTACCTCCTCGCTCAGTGTTTGCTCATAGGCCGCCATATCGACCGCCAGCCCATCGGCGATCGCATTGGAATACGCCAGGATCTTTTCCGGGCGAATGAGACTGCCGACATGGCTCGTAAGAATTCGATCGGTACTGTTGTGCAATGGACCCCCTCCTGGGTTGATGTGATTAGCGTCTTTGTTGCACCGGCGGATATCTGTATCTGCCGACCAGTTCGTTGAGCGCGAGCAGCACCAGCGCACTGCCGATCAAAAGCATTGCCCAGCGAGTCGCAGCCGCGTAAAACGCGGCATTGAGCTCCGGTCTTTGCCACGAATACTGCAATAGCTCCGCGCCGCGCTGGGTCAGCCAGTGCCACGCCTCGTGCCCGACCAGCGCCGACAGCAAAATGACGCCCAGACGTTCGCGCCTGGCGTCCGATAAAACGAACCGAAACAGCAACCACAACGCCGGAACGGCGATGCCGACAACGAGCAACTGTCCAAGCTCGACGCCCAGATTGAACGCCAGCAGTGAGCTGATCAGGTGGCCGCCGGCAAACTGCATTCGATCGGCGAGGATGAACGAAAAGCCGAAGCCATGGATCAGACCGAAGCCGTAGGCGAGCATCCAGCGAAAGTTCTGGTGCACACCGAACACGTTTTCGCAGGCCGTGTAAAAGATCGACAGCGCAATCAGCGTCTCAATCAGCGCGGGGAACCATAACGCCGAGGGCGTGAGGCCGAGCGCGGCGCTGATCAGAGTGATCGTATGCGCAACGGTAAACGACGAGACGATCAGTACCAGCGCACGAACGCTACGCGTCGGAATCACGAGCGCCAGCAGAAAGAGCAGATGATCCATCCCATCGAGAATGTGCACAAACCCCAGCCCGATGAAACGGGCAACGGCGCCCCACCACGATGGATCCAGCTGGATCAGTCCGGGGTTGCCTGCGTAGTTGTAGACCCGCTCCGGGCTGTCCACCGGCAGATAGTGCAGCACCGTCAGCGTTTGTGACGCCAGTCGGTCATTCCCGGTACGCAGCGAGAGTTGTGTTGCTGCATCGATGGCACGTCGGCCCGGGGGAAGCTCGTACTCCAGCAACGCATCGAACGACGCCTGATTCCAGAACAGATCGACTCCGTTGCCCGGCGGTGCGGCAGTCACATGCCCGAGTGCAGAGTCGAAATCGACGAACGAAGTGTCCGACGGCAATGACACTCGCAGCGCGCGCGGGGACGGGGCACCGAGATCCTCACCGTCGGCGAAAACGCGCAGCGTGTCGCTGAAGTACACACGCACCACCGAAGCCAGCGCGGCGTCGACCGTGTCCAGATCGAGATAGCCGGGACCACGGACGGGAAAACTGACTTCACCAAATGCGGCCATTGGCGCGCGCAGCAATACGACGACCCGCCCCGTCTCCGGTTTCACGAACATCAGCACTGTTGCAGACGACGGGATGTCGTGGGCCCTGGCGGGCGCGCACAGCGTGCCCGCGGCGGCAAAGCAGACGCACAGCAGCGGCGCAAACCGGCGTAGGACGCTCAACACCCAAATAACCCCCGCGACGGACGGCACGATTCGATCCGCTCTTCCGGCACCTCGTCGTATCCCGAATGCACGCATCGTCGGCACTTTGCACCTATACTAGCGGGCGTACGGCCGGCCGCAAAACGCGCCAGCGCCGGTTCATCGAAACCCAGGCGGGGGAGCAGCGATGAGTATCAAACGATCGAGACTGCTGATAGCCGCAGCCCTGGCATGCCTGATGCTCGTGCTGGCTGTCGCACAATTCCGGCTGCAGGATCTGGCCAACGCGCAAAGCGCGGACCAGGTCATGGCGCCGGCATTCGAAGTAGACCCCTTCTGGCCGAAGCCGTTACCGAACCACTGGATTCTCGGCATGACGATCGGTGTTGCCGTCGACAGCCGCGACCACGTCTTCATCGTGCACCGGGATCAGCAGGAGAACTTCAACGCTCGCACCGAAATCGGTCTGGCAAGCGGCGTGAGCGAGTGCTGCACGCCCGCACCGCCGATTCTCGAATTCGACCGGGACGGCAATCTGATCAACGCCTGGGGAGACTCCGGCGGAACCGGCAACGGCTATGTCTGGCCAGCCTCCAATCACGGTATCGAAGTCGACGCGATGGGTAATGTCTGGATCGGCGGCAACGGCATGGGCGATTCACACATACTCAAGTTCAGTGGCGACGGAACTTTTCTGCAGCAGATCGGCGAGCCCGGCAACATGCCGGACAGTAACAGCCGGACGCACTTCAGCCGGGTTGCGGAAATCGCGATCGATGCGAGCGCTAACGAGGCGTACATAGCAGACGGCTACGGCAACAAACGCGTCGCCGTTCTGGATGTCGATACCGGCGCGTTCAAGCGTTACTGGGGCGCCTACGGTAACCGTCCCGATGATGCCGAGAACGCTTACGATCCGGATGGGCCGCCTGCGCAGCAGTTTACCGGGCCGGTGCATTGTGCCGAGCCGTCGCTCGACGGGCTCGTCTATGTATGCGATCGAACGTCAGACCGAATCCAGGTGTTTCGAACCGACGGCACGTTCGTGACCGAGAAGATTATCGCGCCGCTCACGCTGTCGCAGGGTTCCACCTGGGACATCGCGTTTTCGAAGGATCCGGAACAAACGTACATGTATGTGACGGACGGACAAAACATGAAGGTGTACATTCTCGAGCGCGAGACGCTGGAAGTGCTGACCAGCTTCGGCGACGGCGGCCGCCAGCCGGGCCTGTTCTTTGCCCCGCACAGCATCGCAACCGATTCGCAGGGCAACATCTATACGACGGAGACGTACGAAGGCCGGCGCGTGCAGAAGTTCGTCTATCAGGGCCTCCGACCCGTCCCGGCGGCGAATCAGGGCGCACCGTGGCCCGCTGACGAGCTCTAGCGCGGCCCTTGCCTTACCGCACGGCGTACCGCGTAAAAGCCCCGCCCGCCCAGCGCAGCGAGTTCGGCCCTTCGGCCGCGTACACGTTGCCGTCTGCGTCCACCGCGACGCCTTCGCCGGCCGTTCCCTGATCGAGACGATCCTCGCGCTCGAACGGAGGAATGTACGCGGTGATCCGGTCGGCCTGGACCGGACCGATGCGCACACCGTTGCGCCAGCCGGCATGGACCGTTGGGCTCGATTCGGAATCGATTGCATAGACGATGTCGTCGCGCGTAATGAAAAGGCCGCTGATACGGCCGTACATGTAGCGTGACTCGAGATAGTTACCCTGCTGATCGAAAATCTCGAGCCGATGATTACCTCGATCGGCCACCCACAGACGGCCCCGGGAGTCGAATGCGAGCGCATGCGGCGTCCGGAATTCGCCGTGGCGTACGCCGATCCGCCCCCACTCACTCATATAGGTGCCGTCGGCGGCAAACTTGATGATGCGCGCCGTCGCACCGGCCGCGCGGCCCTCCTCCATCGCGCTCATCGTCGTCATGCCCTGCCCGCTGTGCCCGTCAGCCACGAAGATACTGCCGTCGGGTGCCGTAATGACGTCATTGGGCTGATTGAAGTGATCCGGCCCGTCGCCCGGCTGCCCGGGCGTGCCGAGACTCATCAGCAGTTCGCCATCCGGGCTGAATTTGTGCACCTGCTGGCCCTTCGTGCCCGCCGCATTGGTCGCAAAATCCGTCACCCACACGTTGCCTTGCGCATCGACGTGAATGCCATGCGGCGTGACCATCACGCCACTGCCGAAATTGGCCAGAACCGCGCCACTGTCACGATCGAACTTGAAGATGGGATCAACGGGATTCGTATCGCAGTTCACCGGTACGCCGCTGCCGAAATTGCTCGCACCGCAGCGCTCGTAGGCCCAGATGTGGCCGTCGATCGGGTCGATGTCGATACCCGCCGTGGAGCCCCATGCCCGCCCGTCCGGGAGCTCGCCCCAGTTCGGCATGACGACCGGCGCCGGGTTCGGCAGGCCTTCGCCGGTGATCGGATTGCCTGCGGATTCCGGGTCCTGAGCGCAGGCGCCCGTGCATGCCAGCAACGTGGCACACAGGGCACGAATGGAAACAGGGACTCGCCATGCGAGACACCGGCGATCGCCGGCCGGCGAGCACGCATGAAATTGCCAGTTCGTCTCGTCCATTCTGCGTCCCGGATCAGCGCCAGCCGCTCAGATTCACCGTTTCGACGGCTGTAGAAACTCGGGCAGGTAGCGCGTCATAAAAAACAGTTTGAAGTAATTGCTCTCGTCGCGGATGCCGTCGGGGTGTCCGAGCTTGTCCGGCTGCACCGGTACGCCGTTCTCGATCGGCAGATAGTACGTGCCAAAAATCCGATCCCAGAGAATGAAGCCGACACCATAGTTGACCGAGTACCGGTGGCCTTTCGGCACCTGGGCTGAATGATGCCAGCGGTGCAGCTCCGGCGTGACGAAAAAATGGTTGAGCCA
>JASFSB010000032.1:0-10020 GCA_050114615.1 Gammaproteobacteria bacterium | reverse complement strand
TATGCGTTGTTGCTGTGCGATTGTCGTCAGCTCGACTCGCATGCTTTCGATGCTAGGGGGTTGTCGGTCCCTGGTATCTTCCAGAAGGATTACGTGCCAGCCGAATTGGGTGTTCACCGGCTCTGGCGAATAGGCGCCAACTTCAAGCTCCTGAACTGCGTTCGAAAAAGGCGCGACCATCCTGTCGGGAGCGAACCAGTCCAGGTCGCCACCGTTGGGTCCGGTGGGACCGGTTGAAAACTCCATTGCAAGAGCGGCGAAATCGGCGCCTTCATCGAGTTGCGCGATGAGGTCGCGCGCTTCCTGCTCAGTTTCTACCAGGATGTGACGTGCTTTGTACTCGTTTCCCGACAAGTTTTCGATACGGGCTTCGTATAGATCACGAAGTTCGGCTTCGCTCGGAGGGTTATTCTCCACGTGTCGTTCCACTGCAGCAGATGCGAGATACTGGAGTCTGCTGAGTTCGAGTTGTGCGGCGATGCTGCGTTCGTGATGCAGCCCCAAACGTTCCCCATCTGCAGCAGCCAGATGGATAGCAATCAGCTGATTCAGGATATCTGCTCGTTCTTCAGGTGTCATATCGTCGACGGACTTCTGGAGCGCATTGAGTCCCAGTCGTCGAAAGAGCGACTCGGGCACATCCATGCCGTTGATCGAACCGACGGTCGAGTCGCCCAGCCAGTTTTCCTCGACAGTTTGTACTGTCGACTCGGAGCAACCCGCAAAGATCGCAGCGCAGGCGAGCGGCAATATGGACTTGTACAATTTCATGAAGCCTTCCTGATGTCTTGAGCCTGGGTGCAGCAGACCGCTAATCCGCTGCTGGTGCTGAAGCATTCACGCTGAGCGCGTGAATGTCGGTTTGCATGAGCGTGCCGAGCGCATCATATACCAATCGATGAGACTGAATCCTGCTCATGCCTTCAAATTGTCGGGAGATGATTCGTACGCGAAAGTGGCCCAGGCCGCCTTTCGCGCCCTCGTGCCCCGCGTGCAGGTGGCTTTCGTCGATTATTTCGAGCTCTGTGGGTTTGAAAGCGGCGGTCAGACGAGCGCGGATCTCATTGATGCGGCCTGCGTTCATGGCGCCTGATTGTCGCCATCTATCGTGCTTTCGACGACGGCTTCATCGGCCGCAGCTTCTTCTTCTGCGGGCATGAAAAAGTACAGAAAGCCAGCTGTGACAACGAACCCCAGGATGACAGAGGCGATAGCAAGGTACAGCTTGAACTGCACCCACGTGTCCATGTCGTAGTTATAGGCGACGAAAATATTTATGACGCCCATTGCGACGAAGATCACGACCCACACATGATTCAATACGCGCCACGCGCTTCGGCTGACCTCGACGGTTTCTCCAAGGGTGCGCTCGAAGATATTTCGAGGCGAGACCAGATCCACTGCGAGCAGCACGATTCCGAAGATCCAGTACACGATTGTTGGCTTCCACTGCAGGAAAACCGGATTCTCGAACCAGATCGTAATCCCGCCGAGCACTACGGCGAACGCCCCGGAAACGAGCAGCATGCGGCTCACCGTCCCTTTGACGAACCAGTGCGTCGCGATAATCAGCACCATCGCCACAATCAACGCTAGCGTCGCCTCATAGATACCGTACAATCGGTACGCCGCGAAGAAGATGACGACTGGCAGCAGGTCTAAGATGGCCAACATGGAGCGCATCTTAGCGCATCACGGCTGCATTTGAGGTTCGCTGCGGCGAAAACTATCCCCGAGGTTGCTCCGGATGAGCGTTGTTTTGGCGGTCCACCCGGTGGATCCACAGGAACGATTATTGCGTCAGGTCGTCGAGGTCATCGACGGCGGAGGCGTTATCGTGTACCCAACAGATTCATCCTATGCGCTGGGCTGCCATCTGGGCGACAAGGCGGCCCTGGAGCGCATTCGTCGCATACGTCGTACCGAGCGTGACCACGATTTCACGCTCGTGTGCTCGGATTTGTCAGAGATCGCGACATACGCTCGGGTCGACAACTGGGCCTATCGCATGCTGCGTGCGCACACGCCCGGGCCGTATACCTTTATTCTGAAGGCGACGCAGGATGTTCCCAAAAGACTCAGAGACCCGAAGAGAAAGGCCATCGGTATTCGTGTCCCGGACAACCGCATCGCCCTCATGCTGATTTCCTTAAATCGACAGCCGGTCATGAGCTCGACGCTGCTGCTGCCGGGCGACGACTTTCCGCTGACGGACGTTGAAGAAATCAAAGAGCGAGTCGGCTCGCAGGTCGACCTGATCGTAGACGGCGGTGCGGGCGGAATCGAGCCTACGACGGTAGTCGATCTCAGCCACGGACGGATCGAGCTGCTGCGCGAAGGCAAGGGCGACGCAACGGCATTCAGGTAGATCCCTGGTGCGTATAATGCCGTGATGTTCGGCCCTGACAGCATCGTTTATCAGATCTCCTATGCGTTGATTCCGCTTGTTTTCGCGGTCACTGTGCATGAGGTGGCGCATGGCTGGACAGCGAAATATTTCGGGGACATGACGGCCAGGGACGCAGGCCGACTCACGTTGAATCCAATTAGCCATATCGATCCCTTCGGGACGATTATACTGCCGTTAATTCTGTTTCTGACTTCGCCATTCGTATTCGGTGCGGCCAAACCCGTACCCGTCAACGTAAGGCGTTTGCGAAACCCGAAAATCGACATGGCCATCGTCGCGCTGGCGGGGCCCGGAGTGAATATCCTCATGGCGACGGGCTGGGCGCTGTTCGGAACGATTCAGGCCTTTGTCGTTGCGCGAACCGACCTCGGCAGTCAATGGCTGTACGATATGGCGATTTTTGGGATTCGCATCAATCTCCTGCTCGCCATCTTCAACATGCTGCCGATTCCTCCCCTCGATGGTGGGCGTGTGTTGCGCGGTGTTTTGCCGGACGCCGCAGCGCGGGTCCTGGATCGCATCGAACCGTTTGGCATCTTCATTCTGATTGGTCTGATCATTCTCGAGTACATGCAGGTGATACAATTCCTGTCCAGTTTCATTGCACCACCCATGGATTTTTTTCTGGACCTGTTTACCCGGCTGATCAGGCTTGGTGCCATTTGAGGACAAGGTTTTGAGTGAATCCGGCCGACCCGAGCTTCGCCTCGTGCCGACTACGCCACCACCTGTGACCGATACTGATTCGGCAGGTGCGCCGGCGCAGCGTGAGATGCCATTTGCAATCGTCTCCGGTGAGCCCGTGACGGAGCTCCCGCGCGATCTGTACATACCGCCGCACGCGCTTGAAGTGTTTCTCGAGGCGTTTGAGGGGCCATTGGATCTGCTCCTGTACCTGATCCGTCGGCAGAATCTCGATATCCTGAATATCCCAATCGCTCAGATCACTGCGCAGTACGTCGAATACATCGAGCTGATGCACGAAATGCAGTTCGAGCTGGCAGGCGAATACCTTGTCATGGCTGCGACGCTCGCCGAGATCAAGTCCCGAATGCTGCTCCCGCGCCCGGTTACCGAAGAAGAGGAGGAGGACGATCCGCGTGCCGAGCTTGCGCGCCGCCTGCAGGAATATGAGCGGTACAAGAAAGCGGCACACGACATCGACTGCCTCGAGCGGCTCGAGCGTGATGTCGTGCCTGCTGTTGCCGATGTCGTGGACAAGCAGGTCGTGACCAGGCTGCCCGATGTCACGTTGAAGGAGCTGGTCATCGCGTTTCAGGAGGTCGTAACGCGCGCCGAACGCTACGCCCACCATCACGTGCAGCGCGAGGCCCTGTCGGTGCGTGAACGGATGTCGGGCGTGCTCGCCGCTGTTTCGTCGGGGGAGCGGATCGAGTTCGTCAGACTATTCGACATTGCTGAGGGGCGCTCGGGTGTTGTCGTTACTTTTCTGGCGGTCCTTGAGCTTCTGAAGGAGTCGCTCATCGAAGCTGTGCAGACGCAGGCATATGGACCTATTCACATTCGAGCCACACAATCCGACTCGCTGGAGAGCGACGCAGCGAATACTGCGGAATCGGAAAACACGCAAGGCTGAACTTCATGGACGAATCCGAAATCAGGCACGTGCTCGAGGCCGCGCTGCTTGCATCCGACAGGCCGCTGACACTGGATAAGCTGGTCGAACTCTTCGCCACAAAGGCGCCTGAAGTCGACAAGCAGATCGTTCGCGCAGGACTGGAGGCGCTCCAGACGGAGTACGAAGGCCGCGGACTCGAAGTGAAGGAAGTCGCCAGCGGCTACCGAATTCAGATCAGAAGCCGAATGGCGGGCTGGCTGCAGCCGCTTTGGGACGAACGCGCACCGAGATATTCGCGTGCTTTGCTGGAGACGCTCGCGCTCATCGCATATCGACAGCCGGTCACCCGCGGCGAGATCGAGGAAGTGCGCGGCGTCGCCGTCAACACCAACATTATCCGAACCATGCTCGAGCGTGACTGGATACGCGTCGTGGGCCATCGTGATGTGCCGGGCAAGCCGGAGATGTTCGGTACGACAAAGCAATTTCTCGATTATTTCGGCCTGCAAAGCATTGATCAGCTCCCGGCGCTCGCCGAAATACGGGAGCATGGGCCGGAGACGTTTCCACAAACGGACTTTATCGAAGGGCTCGCTGAGCAGGATGCGCCGGTCGCGCATGCGGAGAATGCTGAAATCGGTGCCCCGTCGGAGATCGAAGACGATGCCGCGGGTCAGCCGGGACCGGCGGATGCCGCACTATCGGAGTCGAGTAACTCTGTCTGAACGCGTACACAAATGGCTGGCGAGTACGGGCGCCGGCTCGCGGCGTGAGATCGAACGCTGGATCAACGATGGGCGGCTGCGAATCGACTCCCGGATCGCGCAGATCGGGGATCGCGTCACCGGTAATGAGCGCTTCTGGCTCGACGGCCACGAGATTACTCCGATTGCACCGGAGCGGTCGTCTTTCGAATACCTGCTGTACTACAAGCCGGCAGGGGAAATCACGACACGCTCCGATCCGGAAGGACGAAGAACGGTGTTTGACAGCGTGGCGGCGCCGACCGCCGGACGCTGGATCAACGTCGGCCGGCTGGATGCGAGCACCTCCGGGCTGCTGTTGCTGACCACGGACGGCGAACTCGCTCATCGCCTCATGCATCCAGGTTATGCGATTCCACGCGCCTATTCCGTCAGAGTGCACGGCCGACTGTCAGAGAATCACATTGCAGCGTTGCGTCGCGGCGTGGAACTCGAGGACGGTACGGCGCGCGTATCGGCAGTACGGCCTGGCGGCGCCTCCGGCGCAAACGCCTGGTACGAAGTGACGCTGAGCGAGGGTCGCAATCGGGAGGTGCGACGCGTGTTCCAGGCGCTGGGTTTCGAGGTCAATCGGCTGATTCGCACGCGCTATGGACCGTTGCAACTCACGCGTCTGCGTCGCGGAGAATCACGTCCGCTGACGCGTGGTGAGATCGAAGCTTTGTATTCGAGCGTGAATTTGCCGCTTCCAGGTGAACGGGTATAGCGAACATCGACGCACTGTACGCTGAGCTGCTTGCGGCGTATGGGCCACAATGCTGGTGGCCGGCGGACACCGCGTTTGAGGTCGCCGTCGGTGCGGTGCTGGTGCAAAGAACCGCCTGGCGAAATGCGGAACGGGCACTCGCCGCGCTGCGCCAGCACGATCTGTTCGATCCCGTGGCGCTGACACGCGTAACACCGGAGACCCTGGCTTCGTATGTCAGACCGGCCGGATTCGCGAATGCCAAAGTGACTTATCTCCACGCGCTCGCATCGTTCTTCGCGGGTCACGGCGGTGCGGAGGCACTCGGCAGGAACGGCACGCAACAGCTGCGGGAACGTTTGCTGGCGATTCGAGGCATCGGACCGGAGACCGCGGACGCAATCCTGCTATATGGTTTTCAGCGGCCCGTGTGGATTGCCGATGCCTATGCCGGGCGGCTATTCCTGCGGTTATGGGACTTCAGGCTCGACGGCGCGCAGCAAAAGGCTCTGTTGTCCGAATGGGCACAGGCGGAGCGCACGGAGGATCTGCAGGAGCTGCACGCGCTCGTCGTCGCGCATGGTAAGCACCGCTGTCGCGCAAAGCCGCTTTGCGATGGCTGCCCGCTTGCTAGCGGTTGCCGTTACGGCGGCGCAGCCAAAGCAGCAGACCGCTGACGAACAGAAGCACCGGAACGAGTCCTGCGGTCATCCAGATGAACCTGACGGGCAGGGGTCCGAAACGCCCGAAGTGTGCTGCGATCAGGGTCAGCAATGCGCCTTCACCCGGGCGCTCGAAATCCTCCGGGTCCGGATCGAAATAATCGATCGCCGATTCGACCGGAACCGGAAAGCCGAAATAGGCAGCCGTAATCCCCCAGACCAGCAGCAACGGCAGGCTCCAGAATCCGAAACTGCTGTGCAGGCGCCACAGGAACGCAATGCCATTTTCCCGAAAGCTGAACGTCAGGCTTCGCCGCCACGATCCACGTGGCCACCACAGGACAGCGCCGGTGACGACGATCAGCGTAAATGCGACACCACCGATTCCATTGACCCGGCGGCCGGTGGTGCCGATGAGCAGGTTGTCGTGCAGATCGACGAGCCAGCTCATGATCTGCAGCTGGATCGGGAACGGTGCGCCGAGATCTTCCCCGGTATAAGGGTCATAGCGTCGCTCGATTCGGCGATGCCCTCGCTCCAGTACGATCGGGACCGGCACGCGATCGCTGCTGACCGGGCCGAGTGACACGATGTCATGATTCGGCCACGCGGCACCAACGATGTCGCGCAGCCGCGTATCACTGAGCCGGGAGTCGCCGATTTCGATGAAGTCCGGCGGTACGAACCACCGTCCGAACTCCCGCCGCAGCACCACTGCGCTTCCGGTGACGCTGATCAGCACGATATACGCCCCGCAGATCAGCGCGCTCCACAGATGGACTTGCAGTACGAGCTTACGCACTCGTCGGCGCTTTATCCTGGCAGGCGATGCGCTGCCCATTGACTCCCGCACTGGCAGGCCCCAGCAAAAACAGATACGGATTCACGATCTTACGGGGCTCAGGCAGCGTTTCGGGATCTTCGCCTGGAAACGCGCGTGAGCGCATGCGGGTCCGCGTGCTGCCCGGATTGATGCAGTTGGAGCGAACGGCCGTCTTACCGAGTTCCGCCGCGAGAACCTGGCTCAGGCCTTCGGTCGCGAACTTGGACACCGCATAGGCGCCCCAGTGAGCGCGTCCCTTGTGGCCGACGCTGCTTGTCGTAAACACGATCGAAGCATCCTGAGACTCCTTCAGAAGCGGCAGCAGGCAGCGCGTCAGAATGAAAGCTGCATTCACATTGACGTGCATGACTTTCTGCCAGACACCGATGTCGTAGTACTCGATCGGGCTGCGATCGCCGAGAATGCCCGCGTTGTGCAGGAGCCCGTCGAGCCGGCCAAAGCGCGACTCGATCTGTTCGGTCAATTCGTTGTATTGATCGCCCTGCGCGCGCTCGAGATCGAGCATGGCCATGGCGGGCTCGGGGCCCAGCTTGCTTAACTCGGCATGTAATTCATCGAGCGCCCTGACGCGGCGACCGAGGAGAATCGTCTGCGCGCCATGTCGGACCAGCGCCTCGGCGACCGCCCGACCGATGCCCTGAGTCGCGCCCGTAACCATGACGACACGATCGGCAAACAGATCGGCAGGTGGTGAGTACGCGCGCGCCACGCGCGAGAGTTCGTCTGAGGCAGTCATCGGGCGCTCCTGTGGCGCGATTCGGTTACTTCGAGTTGTCGAAGGGCTGAGATTAGTCGGGACGGATGCGTGGCGACCGCATCAGCGCCCCACTGCAGATAGTCTTCGCCAGGGGGTATGTAGCCCCAGGCAGCCGTGACAGTCCGCATGCCGGCGGCGCGCCCGGCAATGGCATCGCGGGCGTCATCGCCCACATAGACACAATCTCGAGGCGCCACGCCCAGTCGATCGGCCGCATGCAGAAGCGGCGCTGGGTCGGGTTTCTTCAGCGCCAGCGTGTCGCCGCAAACGACGCAGTCCGGCGTAAACGGCAACGGCAGAGCCGCGAGCAGCTTTTCGGTCAGGGCCGTCGGCTTATTGGTGACGATGCCCCAGACCACTTTTCTGGAAATGACTCTAAATAGAACGTCTAAGTCTATAAATATTCTCGAATCCAGGTGATGCGATGCGTGATAGACCTCGAGGAAGCGTGCCAGCAGCGCAGCGCTGTGCTCGCTTTCGTGGCGCTCACCAAAGCCGCGCTGCAGCAGCGGTCGGGCGCCGCGCGAGACGAGGTTGCGCGACTGCGCCAGCGGCAGGACCGGCCGGCCGTGCTCGCGGAGCAGGGTGTTGACCATCCGTGTCAGCGACGGCGCGGTATCGACGAGCGTGCCGTCGAGATCAAACAGGAGTGCTTCAGGCATCGGCGCTCGCGTGGCAGAAGTAATTGACATCCACGTTGTCGCCCAGCCAGTAGCTGTCCGTCAGCGGATTGAAGTGCAGTCCCCGCAGATCTCTGACCGTCAGGGCGGCCTTACGACAGTATCCCGAGAGTTCTGCGGGCCGGATCAGCCGTCGATAGCGATGTGTGCCGCGTGGCAGCATACCGAGGACGTACTCGGCGGCAACGATTGCGAGTGCGAAGCTTTTGGCGTTCCGATTGATTGTCGACAGAAACACATCGCCTCCAGGCTTCAGCAATGCCGCGCAGGCGCTGATCGTCGCGCTCGGATCGGGTACATGTTCCAGTACTTCCAGGCAGGTCACGACGTCGAAGGAGTGCGGCTGCTGTCGTGCGAGCTCGAATACGTCCGTCATCACGTATTCGACATCTCGGCCGCTCGCGTCGGCATGTTCACGCGCGACCGTAATGCTCGCTTCGGCCATGTCGATGCCCGTAACGACAGCGCCCGCCTCGGCGAGCCCCTCGCACAGCAGGCCACCGCCGCAGCCCACATCGAGGATCCGCAGACCGGCAACGGGTCGCCGCGCATTGATGTAGTCCAGTCGCAGCGGATTGATCGCGTGCAGGGTACGCAGCGGACCGTCAGGATCCCACCATCGGTCCGCCAGACGGGCAAACTGGCCGACTTCGGTCATGTCGACACGTGTGTCATTCGGATTCATGTGCGCCGGCCTATTTTTTCGGCCCATGTCGCGGCCCGGCTGCCGATCATCGCGACCGGTGCTCGCCGCAGCCGCCCCCCGCTGACGAGATGTTCCCCGGCAACCCAGACGTCGGTGACCTGATCGCGGGAGGTCGTGTACACGAGATGCGACACCGGGTCGAGCACCGGCAGCTGATGCAGCGTCTCGAGCTCGACGCAGATAACGTCGGCGCTCTTGCCGACCTCGATGGAGCCGAGCTGGCTGTCGAGGCCCAGCGCGCGGGCGCCGCTGATGGTGGCCATCTGCAGTGCCTGTTCCGCGGATACCGCGCTCGCATCCCCGGCGACGTGCTTGCCGAGCAGTGCGGCCAGCTGAAGCTCCGCGAACATGTCGAGGCGGTTGTTACTCGCGGCACTGTCTGTCCCGAGCGCGACATTCGCACCCGCCGAGAGCAGGTCCGCAACTCTGCACCCGCCGCTCGCGAGCTTCAGATTCGAACGGGGGCAGTGCACGACGCTGGCATGCTCGCGCGCAATCAGGTCGATCTCCGCGTCGGTCAGCTGCGTCGCATGCACGGCCATCAGCGCCGGTGTGACAAAACCGAGCCGCTCCAGTCTCGCCAGCGGGCGTTCGCCGTGCTCTGCCTCGGCCTGGCGAACCTCTGTCGCGGTTTCGTGAACGTGCACATGAACGGGCACGTCGAGTTCGTCGGCCAGACGACGAATGCGCTCGAATGTGCTGTCCGCGACACTATAAGGGGCGTGCGGTGCGAATGTCGTCGTAACCCTTGCCAGGGACCGTGTTGCATCGTGCACGGCCAGGCCCTTCTCGATATATTCGTCGGCATCCTGAGCCCAGGCGGTCGGTATTTCGAGCGCAATCATGCCGACGGCGCTGCGTATACCAGCTTCCTCGGATACTTCGGCAACGACGTCAGGGAAGTAGTACATATCGGCGAAACAGGTCGTTCCG
>JASFSB010000031.1:0-10155 GCA_050114615.1 Gammaproteobacteria bacterium | reverse complement strand
CGCCCGTGCCGGCTCTGGAAACCTTCAAGGCACAGCTCGAAAGCAGTGGCGATCGCGAAATCTCCACGACGATGGCGTTCGTTCGCATCCTCACATCGTTGCTGCGAGACAAGGGCATCGGTCAGCGCATCGTTCCCATCGTTCCCGACGAAGCACGGACATTCGGCATGGAGGGCCTGTTCCGGCAGGTCGGCATCTACTCCTCGGTCGGGCAGCTCTACACGCCGCAGGATTCCGATCAGCTGATGTACTACCGCGAGGACAAGCAGGGTCAGATTCTCGAGGAAGGGATCAACGAAGGCGGCGCTTACTGCTCATGGATAGCAGCCGCGACGTCCTACGCCAACCATGGCGTACAGATGATCCCTTTCTATATCTATTACTCGATGTTCGGTTTCCAGCGTATCGGTGACTTTGCCTGGGCAGGCGGGGATATGCGGGCACGCGGATTTCTGATTGGTGGTACGGCCGGGCGAACGACACTGGCCGGGGAAGGATTGCAGCACCAGGACGGGCACAGCCTGCTCACCGCAACGACGATTCCGAACTGTCGCGCCTACGATCCGTGTTATGCGTACGAAATGGCCGTGATCATTCACGACGGAATGCGCCGCATGTGCGAAGACGAAGAAGACGTCTTCTACTACATCACGGCCATGAACGAGAACTACGTGCACCCGGCTATGCCGGAGGGTTCCGAGGAAGGCATTCTCAAAGGTATGTATCGCGTGCGCGAAGGCCGGCGGGGCAAAATGCGCGTGCAGCTGTTCGGTTCGGGGACGATATTGCGGGAAGTGCTCGAGGCTGCCGAGTTGCTCGAGGCGCGCTTTCGAATTCCGGCGGACGTCTGGAGCGTCACGAGCTTCAGTGAGCTGCGCCGCGAAGCGTTGGCAGTGGAACGCTGGAACGCCCTGCATCCTCAATCACAACCGCGTGAGAGCTTTGTCGAGGCAACGCTCAGGGGAATCGAGGGCCCGTTCATCGCAGCGACGGATTACATGAAGACCGTTTCGGATCAGATTCGTCAATGGGTTCCCGGACGCTACACGGTGCTCGGTACTGATGGATTCGGGCGCAGCGACGGCAGGGATGCACTGCGCGATTTCTTCGAAGTCGATGAAAAGGCGATCGTCGTGGCGGCATTGAAGGCGCTCGCTGACGAGGAAGCGCTCGATATGGCAACGGTGGCTGAGGCGATCGCGGGTTTCAGCATCGATCCGGATACACCGGATCCGGTGACTCGTTAGTCTGCCGAATCGTCCGGAGCAGGAAGGCGTCAGTGGAGATCGTCGTACCGGACCTCGGAGACTTTTCGGATGTCGAAGTCATCGAATGTCTGGTATCACCGGGCGACGATATTGCAGCGGAAGCCCCACTGATTACGATCGAAACGGACAAGGCCGCAATGGATGTGCCTTCTCCGGCAGCAGGCAGGCTCGTCGAGCTCGCCGTTGCCCCCGGCGATCGGGTCAATTCGGGCGATGTCATCGGTGTCCTCGAGCCTGCCGAAGCTCGCGGCGCTGCGCAGAGCACCGATTCGGCTGAAGACAGCGTCCCGGAAACCGAAGGCTCAGCCAGTGCCGCGGCACCTGGCGGTGCACCGCCGCCGGAGCCCATTGCACACGAAGTCGTGGTTCCGGATCTCGGTGACTTTACCGACGTCGAAGTCATCGAGATGCTCGCCGCGGTCGGCGACGAAGTGACGGCGGAACAGGGATTGTTCACGATCGAAACGGACAAGGCCGCAATGGATGTGCCGGCCGGTGCCGCGGGGCGCCTGACGGATCTCCGAGTCACAGAAGGCGACAAGGTCAATGCCGGTGACGTCGTGGCGGTCGTCGAGGGGGTCGTTGCCGCCGCTGCACCTGCGGCTTCGAGCAGTGCCGCGCCGACGCCGCGCAGCGCCGAGCGTGCGCCGACTGCGCCGCGCACCGAGGTGCCTGCGGCACCATCGCCCGCCGCTGCACGCATGCCGGCGATCGACGAAGCCGCTTTCGGCAAGGCGCATGCCAGCCCGTCTGTGCGCAAACTCGCCCGCGAACTCGGCGTAAACCTCGGCAGTGTTCAGGGTAGCGGCCGCAAGCATCGGGTAACGGCCGAGGACGTCAAGAGCTACGTCAAACAGGTCATGCTGGCCGGGGGCATCGCAGCAGGCAGTGCCCTGCCACAGGTTCCGGAAGTCGATCACGCGAAGTTCGGCGAGATCGAAACGGTGGCACTCTCGCGGATTCAGAAGATTTCCGGGCCGAGACTGCATGCAAGCTGGGTCAATCTGCCACACGTCACTCAAAACGATCTTGCCGACATCACCGAGCTCGAGGCGTCCCGGCAGGCCATGAAGGCCGAGGCGGCAGAGCAGGGCATAAAGCTCACGCCGCTGGCGTTCGTCATGCGCGCGTGCGCATTGACTCTTGCTGAGTTTCCGGTGTTCAAGTCGTCGCTTTCCAGCGATGGCGATTCGCTCGTGATGAAGCATTACACGCATCTGGGATTTGCGGCCGACACGCCAAACGGCCTCGTTGTTCCGGTCGTGCGTGATGTGGATCAGAAGTCCGTCATCGAGATCGCCGGCGAACTCGGCGAGCTCAGTGCGCGTGCACGCGAAGGCCGGCTGAAGGCGCCTGACATGCAGGGCGGTGTGTTCACCATCTCCAGTCTTGGCGGTATCGGCGGTACGTCCTTCACGCCCATCATCAATGCGCCGGAAGTCGCGATTCTCGGCGTGTCGCGAAGCAGTATTCAGCCGGTTTACGTAGACGACGCCTTCGTGCCGCGACTGATGTTGCCGCTGTCGTTGTCATACGATCATCGCGTGATCGACGGGGCACAGGCGGCGCGTTTCATAACGAGGCTCAGCGCCGTGCTCGGTGACGTCGAGTTACTGCTCGGGGCTGCGGCATGAGTCAGACTGAGATTCGGATACCGGATCTCGGTGACTTCGATGAAGTCGATGTCGTCGAAGTGCTCGTTGCACCCGGCGATGAGGTTGCGGCCGAGCAGGCGCTGATTACGCTGGAGACGGACAAGGCGACGATGGACGTGCCTGCACCGGCACCGGGGCGCATCGTCGAGGTGCACGTCGCAACAGGCGCAAAAGTTTCTGCCGGCGTGGTCATCGCGACGCTGGAAACGACAGCCGCCGCTGCGACGGCGCAACCGGCGCAAACGCAGTCGGCGGCTGACGCAAAACCGGCGGCTGACGCGGAATCCGCGGATGCCAATGACGCCCGTGACCATCGCGGCAAGCGGCTGGTCGTGCTCGGCGCAGGTCCCGGCGGCTACACGGCCGCTTTTCGAGCCGCGGATCTCGGGCTGGACGTGACGCTGATAGAGCGCTGGCCATCACTCGGCGGCGTCTGCCTGAATGTCGGCTGCATTCCCTCGAAGGCGTTACTGCACGCTGCCCGGGTCATCGAGGAAGCCGATGCGATGCGCGCGCACGGCATCGTGTTTGGTGATCCGGAAATCGACGCAGGCAAACTCGCTGGCTGGAAGGACTCCGTCATCGCGCAGCTGACTCAGGGACTGGCGGGGCTGGCCAGGCAGCGAAACGTCACGGTGGTTCACGGTTACGGACGTTTCGTGTCAGCGCGCGAGATCGAAGTCGAGGCGGACGGCGAACGCGTGACGATCGAATTCGACCAATGCATCGTCGCGGCAGGTTCGGAGCCGGCACGCATGCCGGACCTCCCCGATGATCCGCGTATCGTCGATTCCACGGGTGCGCTCGAGATCGATCCGTTGCCTGATCGGCTGCTCGTCGTCGGCGGCGGCATTATCGGACTCGAGATGGCGACGGTTTACGACGCACTCGGTGTCGAAGTTTCGATCGTCGAGCTGACACCGACATTGATTCCGGGCTGCGATCGCGATCTCGTGCGGCCGCTGCAAAAACGGCTCGAGGCAAGGTACTCATCGATCATGCTTGCGACGGGCGTCACGGGGATGGAGGCGCTCGAAGAAGGGATCCGCGTGCGTTTCGAGGGAAAGCAGGCTCCCGAAGAACCTCAGCTCTATGACCGGGTGCTCGTCGCTGTCGGGCGCTGTGCCAACGGTACGGCCATCGATGCCGAAAAGGCGGGCATCGCCGTATCCGAGCGCGGCTTGATCGAGGTCGATCGTCAGATGCGTACGAACGTGCCGCATATCTATGCGATCGGCGATATCGTCGGGATGCCGATGCTCGCACACAAGGCGACGCATGAGGGTCGAGTCGCAGCGGAAGTGGCTGCCGGGAAGAAGAGCTGGTTCGACGCACGCGTCATTCCGTCCGTGGCTTATACGGATCCGGAAATCGCCTGGGTCGGTGTGACCGAAGAGCAGGCCGGATCTCAGGGGATCGAGATCGAGAAAGGGGTTTTCCCCTGGGCTGCGAGCGGCCGCTCATTGTCGATCGGGCGCTCCGAGGGTATGACCAAGATCATTATCGACAAGACGAGCGACCGCGTCATTGGCGTCGGCATCGTCGGTACCAATGCGGGCGATCTCATCGCTGAAGCGGGGCTTGCTATCGAGATGGGTTGCGACGCTGCAGACATCGGTTTGACGATTCATCCGCACCCGACGCTCTCGGAAACGCTCGCTTTCGCAGCCGAGGCGGCCGAGGGAACGATTACTGATTTATATCTGCCGAAGCGCTGAGTCTCTAAGGCGACGAGAATCCGCTGACGACCTGCCGGAGCACATCCGTGCAGGAGGCAGTGATCTTGAGATCGAGCAGATCGTCAGCACGCGTGCGTCCGATGTTGATCGCGGCGACCGGCTTACCTGTCGCCGCCATCGCTTTGGCGAATCGGTAGCCCGACAACACCATCAGCGACGAGCCGACGACCAGCATGGCATCTGATCGCGCCAGCGAAGCCATCGCCTGGCCGACCCGATCGCCGGGGACACTCTCCCCGAAGAATACGACATCCGGCTTCAGCAGACCGTCACACACCGCACAGGCCGGTACGTCGAAGTCGTCGAAGTCGAGACCCTCGAGATCGGCGTCGCCATCCGGCGCCGAGTGTGCATCCAGCGCCGCGAACCCGGGATTTCGGCTTACGAGCGCCGCCTGCATCTCGGTTCGCGGCGTGCGCGCATGGCATGACAGGCAGACGATGGAGTCGATACGTCCGTGTAAATCGATGACATTGCGGCTGCCTGCCGCCTGATGCAGACCGTCGACGTTTTGTGTGACCAGCAGCTCGATTTTCCCCTGCGCCTCGAGTCCGGCCAGTGAATGGTGAGCATCGTTCGGCACCGCGCGGCTCAGCCGCCGCCAGCCGATCAGGCTGCGAGCCCAGTAGCGTTGGCGCATCCGAGGATCGCAGAGAAAATCCTGCAGCAGTATGGGCGCGCTGCGCTTCCATTCCCCCCGAACGTCACGATAATCCGGAATGCCCGATGCCGTGCTGCAACCTGCGCCGGTCAGCACGAAAAGTCGCGAATGGCGTGTTACGAAGTCTGCGAGCTCATGCGGCCTTCCGGAACTTCGGCGGCCAGGAAAACAGCCGGCTGCGTTCGGCCGAGGCGAGTCGATTCGCATCGAAGAATGTCCAGATTTTTGCACTGACATCGGGGGCGTTCGCGAATCCGTAACGGCCATCGCGACCACCGTACCATCCGTGCTGGGAATGATCGAGCAGGAGCGTCTCGATGAGGCCGCCGGTTCTGGAGTTGGCGTAGCGCATGTGCTCCCAGGTCGTGCCTTCATGCGTGCCGTAATCCGCCCACACCGGGTTCGCCGTGTTGACCGAGAAGCAGCGGCTCCAGCTGTCACGTACGTTCCCTGCAGCCGCGGCGCTGATGACGCGGTCCCCTTTGGCATGAACGACCAGCAGCGGAACAGCGCGCTTTCGCGTTCCCATGGCCTCATTCATCATCGCTACAACGCGCCTGACACGCTTGAGCTTTGCCTGCGACTGTCCGAGCGCTGCGGCGGTTTCGCCAAACGGTAAACCGGCAATTTCTGCTCCGGAAGCGATACGATCGCAGCGGTTCACCAGCAAAGCGACGGTCATTGCCGCACCGGAGGACAGGCCGGCAACGTGCAGGCGAGTGGGGTCCGCGTCGTAGCGTTTGCGGACGTCGTTCAGGATCTGCCAGAGATCCTCGACTTCTCCGCTGCCGGCGCGATTGTGGCTGCTGCTCCAAAAGGCCCAGCAATTGCGCATACGTGGCGGTTCGTAGCTCGTCACGAACGGATAAACGACGATGATGCCGTGTTTGTCGGCGATGCGATCGAAATCGGCGACGTGGCGGATGTCCCAGTGATTCTGGTCGCAGCCATGCAGAATCATGACGACGGGCAGGCTCAGGCCGGCGCGATAAGACGGTGGCAGATGCACGAGGTATTCACGATCCCGGGAGCCGGGATAACGCCGCTTGCGGAACACATACCTGAGGTCGCGCGCCTGTCCGTGCGCACCGTGTACCGGCCGCCTTCGCTCATTCGTGTTGCCCGCGCTGAGCGCAGCTCGCAGTTTTGAAAGCAGAGGTCTGAGCATCCGTGCCCGGTGATTCGTACGATTCTTCAGAACATTTAGACTAACGCCTGGGCCCGTGGAGACAAGGCGAATGCCTCACAGATTAGCAGACAGAGCGCGGATTCAGGCTGATTTTTCCGGATATTCGCATAGATCGAAAATGACGCATTGACTGCAGAGCGGCTTGTGCGCTTTACAGACGTACCGACCGTGCAGAATGAGCCAGTGGTGCGCATTACGCAGAAATTCCTTTGGCGTGACTGCGAGCAGCCTGTCCTCGACCGCGCGTACCGTTTTGCCCGGTGCGAGCTTCGTGCGGTTGGCGACACGAAATATGTGCGTGTCGACTGCGATCGTGGGTTCCCCAAAAGCGCTATTGAGAATCACGTTGGCTGTCTTGCGCCCGACGCCCGGTAACGCCTCGAGCGCAGCCCGATCCCGCGGCACCTGGCCGTCATGACGTTCAATCAGAATTCTGCATGTCCGGATGATATTCGTGGCTTTGGTATTGAACAGACCGATCGTGCGAATGTGCTTCTTCAGACGAGACTCACCGAGTTTCAGCATCGCCGCGGGCGTGTTCGCTTTGGCGAACAGTCCGCGCGTCGCCTTGTTGACGCTCACGTCGGTGGCCTGCGCGGAAAGAATGACCGCCACGAGCAGCTCGAACGGGCTCGCGTATTCGAGTTCCGTCGTCGGGTTGGGGTTCGCGTTTCGAAGCCGGGAATAGATTTCGCGGCGCTTTTCGGCATTCACGGTCTGATCAGTTCTCGTGCGCGGCTTCCGGGTCGTTCGCCGCCTTCGTCGTCACGGCGTTGCGAACGGCCAGCAGCGCCGCCAGACCCAAAAACGCACCGGGCGCGAGCACGAATGCCAGCGCACCGTCGAACGGCAGGTCGACTTCCAGCAGCGCGCCTGGTTCGCCGATCAGCATTTCGAATCCGCTGAACAGCGTACCGCGACCGAATATCTCGCGAATCGCACCGAGTGCGAGCAAAACGGCAAGAAAGCCGCTGCCCACACCCAGCGCCGAACGTGCGGCCACGGCAATGCCCTGCCGGCTCGCGACCGTTTCCGCCTGCGCCAGGATGGTGCAGTTGGTGACGATGAGCGGAATGAACAGCCCGACGAGGCGGTGCAGATCATGGAACCAGGCGTCGATCAGCAGATCGACGGACGTAACGAACGAAGCGATGATCAGCACGAAAAGCGGTATTCGGACGCTCGTGACAAAGGCATGTCTCAGAATCGAGACGACGGTATTCGTTGCGACGAGCACCGCCAGTGTTGCCAGGCCGAGCAGCAGCGCATTGACGACCGTCGTCGTGACGGCCAGCAACGGGCAAAGCCCCAGCAGGTGGACGAGCACCGGGTTTTCGCTCCACAGGCCTCTGCTCAGCCATTGTGGTGTCGCCGTCATGGATCTTCCGATTGCCTTGTTTCGAGAGTTCTTTCGAGCGCCGTTTCGAGCGCGTCACCCGAGGCTGCATGATATTGCAGAACGGCCTCGATCGCCGCGACGACGGCGCGTGGGGTTACCGTGGCTCCGGTAAGGGCATCGAACTCACCCCCGTCCGCTGCGAGCGCCCAGCGGGTCGGGTACTCCAGACTGCGTCCTTCGAACTGGCGAATCCAATCCGATTTCTCCGATTCGATGGCGTCGCCGAGCCCGGGTGTTTCGCGGTGTCGGATGATGCGGACGCGGATAATGTCGCCGCGCGGCGTCAGACCGAGGAGAAAGTCGATCGGACCGTTGTAGCCCTGCGGGGCGACACCGGCGTAGACCCAGGCCAGCAACTGCGAGTCGTCGAGCATGGCGAACACCTGTGCAACGTATTCGTTGCCCTGGAGGTCCGGTGCGTTGAGTTCCTGAGCGTCCGGCTCGTTTCCGCCCGCCACCTCGACGACACTGCCGAGGTTAGCCAGCAGCAGTGTTCGTTCGTTCTCGACGATACGCTCATGACTGACTTCGTATGCGCCGGTTATCAACAATGCGGCGCCGAGTGATACGGTTGCGACGAGTAACATCGAGTGTGTGCGTGAGCGCTGTGCGGAAGGCTCAGTGGCCATAGACGATTGGCCTCGTATACCGGTCGATGATCGGTGCGGCGGCATTCATGATCAGAATCGCGAAGGCCATACCATCCGGGTAGCCTCCCCAGGTTCTGATTACATAGGTCAGCATTCCGATTCCGGCGCCGAAAATGAGCCGACCCCTGATGCTGGTTGCCGCGGTGACCGGATCAGTCGCGATGAAGAACGCGCCGAGCATCGTCGCGCCGCTGAACAGGTGCACGCCCGGAGACGCAAAGCGGCTTGCGTCGACACCGTACAGCACAGTTGCCGGTATCAGCAGGCCTGCCAGAACCGCAAACGGGATATGCCAGCGAATCGTTCCCGTGAACAGCAGGTAGGCGCCCCCGAGTGCGGTCATGTTCGCAACCCATTCCCAGCCACGGCCGCCGAAATCTCCGAACAACGCGCCGGCACGGATTTCGGGGATCATTCGCGCGTTACGCAGGCCTTCCCGGAGCAAATCGAGCGGCGTTGCCCGCGTCAGTGCATCGATATCGGTGCCGCTCGGAAGGATTCCAGCGAGGCTGTATGCGAGCGTCTCGAACAGCGAAAGCGGCGCGTAATCCAGGTCGCCGAACTGCGGCGGGATCCACTGCGTCATTTCCACCGGGAAGGAAATGAGCAGACCGGCCCAGGCGACCATGGCCGGGTTGAAAATATTCCTGCCGAGCCCGCCAAAAACGTGCTTGCCAATCGCGATGGCCACGGCACCGCCGATCGCCGGTATCCACCAGGGGACCAGCGGCGGAAGTGCCAGAGACAACAGTGCGGCCGTAACCAGTGCGCTGCCGTCACCGGGCCCGGGTCCGTCGGCTGACCGGTGGCGCAGGATCAGTGCTTCCACACCCAGTGCCGCGACCGATGCGATGGCGAGATTGATCAGCAGGCCGGGACCGAAGTACCAGACATAGACGCAGACCGAAGGCACGAGTGCGTAAAGGACGCGTCGCATCGTCGTCGGGACGCTGGTTCGCGGTGCGGCGAGTGGGGCCGCGAGTTTGTCGAAGTCCCGTGTCAATCTTCCGCTCCGGTCTTGTTGCGTCGTCTGGCTCGCTCCAGTGCCGCGACAATCGAACGTTTCTTTTCCTCAGCATCGGAGAGGCGAGCCCGCAACGCCGCCTGGTTTTCCTGCTCGAGATCTTCCTGCATTTCCAGGCGTTGTGTATGGAGCTCGAAGCGGTTTTGCGACATCTCGGCGAATGCCTGCGCTTCGTGCCGTTGCACCATAGTTCGCCTGGCCGCAATAAATTTCTGTGTCAGCGCAATGTGGCTGGGGCATATCGCATCACAACAGCCGCACTCTATGCAGTCGGACAGGCCGAGAGATTCGAGCATGACCGGGTTGCCGTTGTGAATGGCTCTGAGCATCTCCTGTGGGAGCAATCGAGCCGGGCACGCACCGGCACATTCCCCGCAGCGGATGCATGGCCATTCCTGGTGTGACGATTTCACTTCGTCCCGGCCTGGCACGAGAATGCAATTGGTCGCTTTCGATACCGGTGCGGCATCGCTCGTTTGCGCGATGCCCATCATGCTGCCGCCGAAGATCAGTGCCGCCGGATCCTCCCGGTATCCGCCGAAGTGAGCGATCAGATCGCCCGCCCTCGTG
>JASFSB010000030.1:0-10179 GCA_050114615.1 Gammaproteobacteria bacterium | reverse complement strand
TGACGGGCCTTCCTGCTGCGCAGTGAGTGCGGCCGCAAGGCGTTCCAGCCGCATCGCCCGTGACGCCTTGATGAGCACCGTCGTGTGCGCGTCCAGATCGCCGCTCAGGCCACGCTCGACGGCAGCAACATCCGCGAATATCTCCGCGCCCTCGCCGAAAGCCGATGCGGCCTCGGCCGCGAGCCCGCCAATCGCGATGAATCGATCACATCGCGGGCGCGCGTACTCGCCGACTTCGCGGTGCAGACTGACCGCCTCTGTGCCGAGCTCGCCCATGTCGCCGAGCACGAACACCCGCTGCCCGTCGAACTCCGCCAGATAGTCCAGCGCTGCCCGCGCGGATGCCGGATTGGCGTTGTAGCTGTCGTCGATGATGCGCGCGCCGGCGATACCCATTCGTTCCCGCAGCCGGCCCCTGACGGTTCTTGCCGCGCCGAGCCCGTAGGCAATCTGCTCGCTGCTGACGCCGAGCACGAAAGCGCAGGTGGCAGCCGCGAGCGCGTTGCGCACGTTATGACGTCCCGGAAGGGCCAGGCTGACCGGCACATGCGAGCCGTCCGGCAGATGAATCGTGAAGCGCGAGCCGCCGGCATAGGTCTCGATCTCATTGACCGTGTGGCAGTCGCTCGAGAAAACGAATCCGAAGCTCATTACCCGGGCCGGACTCGCTCGTTCACACCACTGCTGAAAATATTCGTCGTCGGCATTCAGGACAGCGGTGCCGTTGTCGGAGATATGATCGAGCAGCTCTCCCTTGGCGGCGGCGACACCGTCCAGAGAACCGAATCCCTCGAGATGCGCCCTGCCCGCATTCGTGATCAGGCCGACATCAGGGCGCGCGATGCGCGCGAGATAATCGATCTCTCCGGCGTGATTGGCGCCGAGCTCGATCACCGCGGCAGCGTCGCCTCGCCGCATGCGCATCAACGTAAGGGGCACGCCGATGTCGTTGTTCAGATTGCCCTCGGTCGTGCAGATCTGCCGATCGACACTCAGAATGGAAGCAATCAGCGCTCGCACCGTCGTCTTGCCGGCACTGCCGGTGACGGCGACAACCGGTACAGCAAAGTTCTCACGCCAGGCCCGCGCCATGTCGCCGAAGGCCAGGCGCGTGTCTTCGACCTCGACCTGCGACAGCGCCACGTCAGCCGGTCTCGAGACGAGTGCGCCGGCCGCACCGCCGGAGGCAGCCGCCGCGATATAGTCGTTGCCGTCGAAGTTCTCGCCGCGCAACGCGACGAACAGGCTGCCGCGGACGTTTTGGCGCGTGTCCGTGCTGACGTCATTGAAGCGACAGTCCGGCCCGCGCAGGCGGCCGTGCACGTGCTCCGCGACACTTGCGAGCGTCCGCGCCATCATCCGCGCTGCCCCAGCAACCGGCGCACGAACGCGCGGTCGTCGAAGGCGACCGCTGCGTCGCGACGTTGCTGAACCTGCTCGTGCCCGCGACCGGCTACCAGCACGACGTCACCGGCGCGTGCACGCGATACGGCGAGTGCAATGGCCGCCGCTCGGTCATGCTCGACGACGACGCTCGGGTGTTCCCCCAGGCCGGCGATGATGCCTGCCACGATCTCGCCCGGATCCTCCGTGCGCGGATTGTCGTCGGTCACGACAATGTGATCAGCGCGCCCGGCAGCCGCACCCATCGCCGGGCGTTTGCTCGGATCCCGATCGCCACCGCAACCGAACACACACCACAGTTCACGGTCGCACAGCGTCGCCAAAGCCGCCAGTGCGCGTGCCAATGCATCGGGTGTGTGGGCATAGTCGACGACGATCCGCGGCGCTTCCCCGCCACCGAACACCTCCATGCGCCCGGGCGGTGCCGTGCAGGCGGACAACGCGCCGCAGGCATCCTCCAGCGGCACGTCGAGATTCAGCAGCGCACCGAGTGTCAGCACGATGTTTTCAGCATTGAATTCGCCGATCAGCGACGATCGGATCGCGGCAGCCCCGTACGAGCCGCTCAGACGAACCTGCAGTCCGGCCAGGTCATGGCGAACGATCTCGCCACACAGATCTGCGCGTGCGCCGGGATTGCGGCTGACCGACAGCATGCGCACACGCTGCGACGCCGCTGCGCGAATCAGGTCGGCCCTGGGGTCATCGATATTCACGACCGCATGCTCGAGCTCCGGCCGCGCGAACAGCAGCGCCTTCGCCTTCGCATAGGCATCGTGGCTGCAATGAATGTCCAGATGGTCGTGGCCGAGATTCGTGAACACGGCCCCGGACACGTCGATGCCGGCGAGCCGGTCCTGTTCCAGCCCGATCGAAGAGACTTCCAGCGCCACGTCCGACACCGGCATCAGTGCAATTTCGCGGTGCAGTGTCAGGCAATCCGGCGTCGTCAGCCGATGCGCACTGAGCTGTGGCACGATGCCGTAACCGAGCGTGCCGATGTAGCCGGCCGTCCTGCCCGCGCGTGTCAATGCCTGCGCGAGCAGCCAGGCGACGGTCGTCTTCCCGTTCGTGCCGGTGATGCCCGTGACGACCGGGCGTGCCGCGTTGCGGCCGTAAAACCGGCGTGCAAACTCGCCGAGCTGCGCTCGCAGGTTCGTGACTGCGAGACTGCGCTCAGGCACCGACTCGGTCACGCCCTGTGGATCAAACAAGACGACAGCCGCACCGCGCGCAAGCGCCTCGCGAGCATGTCGCAGCCCGTGCGTCCGTGACCCCGGCAGCGCAAAGAACGCCGCACCGGCGCGAACGTCACGGCTGTCGAGCACGAGATCGGTAATCACCAGATCGGCGTAGCTGCCCGCCTGCGCACCGCACACCTGGCCGAGTGTCACTGCACTGTGATCGAGCGCAGCGGCCATCACGGAGCGACCCGTGCGTGCGCAAGCACCGTCGGCGCATCCGCATCGAGCGCGTCCGGCGAGACGGCGAGCGCGCGCAATGCGCCGGCGGCGATGTTCGCAAAGACCGGCGCCGCCACGTCACCGCCGTAGTAGGCCTCGCCACCGGGTTCATCGATCACGACGACCACGACGATGCCTG
Source organism: Gammaproteobacteria bacterium (assembly GCA_050114615.1). Taxonomy (GTDB): domain Bacteria; phylum Pseudomonadota; class Gammaproteobacteria; order Steroidobacterales; family Rariloculaceae; genus JAHEEO01. The sequence goes on along the minus strand of JASFSB010000030.1, from coordinate 7,173 downwards.
GATCGCTGGCCGGCGCCAGGCCGGCAAATACCGACGTGTGCCGTGCATCGCTGTACCCGCCGACACCGGCTTTGCGTGCCGTGCCGGTCTTGCCGGCGATCCGATAATTGGCGACGGCCGCCCGAAACCCCGAGCCCTCCGGCGAGACGACGACTTCGAGCATCGCCAGCAGATCCGCTGCAGTGGACCGTGAGATAACGCGCTGGGGCGGCGGCTGAGCAGCATCGGCGAGCAGCGTGACGCCTGGCAGCATGCCATCGTTGGCGATGGCCGCATAAGCGCGTGCGAGCTGCAGCGTCGTAACTGACAAACCGTAGCCAAACGCCTGGGTTGCCTGGCCGACCGGCCGCCAGTGCTCTGCGTCGTGCAGCACGCCGGCCGACTCGCCTGGAAAACTGCTGCCGGTCAGCTGCCCGATCCCGAAGCGCGACAGCGCAGCCCACATGTCCTCGGGTTTCAGCTCCAGGGCAAGTTTGACGGCGCCCACGTTGCTCGATCGCGCCAGCAACGTCGTCAGCGTTATCGGGCCCAGATTGCGCGGATCTTCGAACCGTTCCGCCCCGACCTGGACATAGCCGGGGGTCGTATCGACCACCGAGTCCGCGCGAAACTCGCCGGATTCGAGCGCCGCCGCGATGACGAACGGCTTGAATGCCGAGCCGGGCTCGAAGATATCCGTCACCGCCCGGTTGCGGTAGATCTCCGCTGCGACGCGCTGAGCGCGATCGTTCGGATTGAACGTCGGCTGATTGACCATCGCAAGTACCTCGCCGCTACGCGGTTCGAGGATGACGACGGCGCCGGAGCGGGCGCCGTTTTCCGTGACGGCCCGCTTGAGTTCGCGATAGGCCAGATACTGCAGCCGCAGATCGAGACTGCTCCGCAGCTCCCCGCCGTCACGTGGCGCACGAATCAGATCGACGTCTTCGACGATGCGACCAAAGCGGTCACGCACGACGCGCTTGGCGCCGTTTTCTCCGGTCAGCCAATAATCGAATGCGAGCTCCAGCCCTTCCTGACCAACGTCGTCGATATCGGTGAAGCCCAGCACGTGCCCGGTTACTTCACCGGCCGGGTAGTAGCGCCGATATTCGCGCTGGGTGTAAACACCGGGCAGATTCAGCGACAGCACGTTCGCAGCCGCCGCCGGCGAGAGATGGCGCGCCAGATAGACGAACTCGCGGTTCATGCTGCTCGTGATGCGGCGCGCCAGGGCGGCTGCATCCAGGCGCAGCGCCGCAGCGAGCTCGTCGACGCGATCGAGCGCCGGGCGCAGCTCGCCGGGATTCGCCCAGATGCTGTCCACCGGCGTACTGACGGCCAGCAGCTCACCGTTGCGGTCCACGATCGGTCCGCGGTGCGCGGCCATCTGCACCGTGCGAATGTGGCGATCATCGCCCTGGGCCGCGAGAAAATCGTGGTCGACGAGCTGCAGGTACAGCATGCGACCTTCCAGCGCGAGCGCGGCGCCGCCCAGCGCCAGCAGCAACACGACGCTGCGTACGCGGCTGTGCGCGGTGCGCATCTGGCGCCGCCGCGCCCTCACGGTTGCTGCTCCGCCACGACGACGATCCGCTGCTGTGGGGGTGCCGCGAGACTGAGATCGTCGCGCGCCAGCTGCTCTATTCGGGGATGCGTCGCGTACGTGCTCTGCTCGAGACGCAGCCGACCCCAGTCGACTTCGAGGCGATCCTGCTCGCGATTGAGCGCTTCGAGCTCCGCAAACAGCTGGCGCGCCTCGTGCCTGGCGAGCACGATCGCGATGCCGGTCGCGACAATCACCGCGCTCAGCAGCAGTACCGCAATGATCTGACCAGCACGGGCGCTCATGTCGCCTCCGCTGTCACGCCGCAGCGTTGTGCAATCCTCAGACGCGCACTGCGGGCACGTGGATTCGCGGCAATCTCGGCTTCGCCCGGCCGAACGAGCCGACCGATTCGCCTGAGTTTCGCGCGCGCGTGCGCAGGCACGTCAGGCAGCCCGGCATAGACCGGATCATCGCGCGAATGCTCGGCCATGAATCGTTTGACGATTCGATCCTCGAGCGAATGAAAGCTGATGACGACCAGACGGCCGCCTTCAGCGAGGACGTCGAGTGACTGGCGCAATGCCGCGCGCAGCGCACCGAGCTCGTCGTTGAGAGCGATTCGCAAAGCCTGAAACACGCGCGTCGCCGGATGGTGGCTGCGTTTGCTGCGCGGGGCCGCCCGGGCCACGATGTCTGCCAGCTGGCCCGTGCGGGTGATCGCACCGGTGCTGCGCGCCGCCACGATCGCGGCGGCAATGCGCCAGGCGCCGGGCTGTTCGCCATATTGTGCAATGACGCGGCCCAGCTCGGCAGGCTCGACCTCTGCGAGCCATTGCGCCAGCGTGATTCCGGCAGCTGAATTCATACGCATATCGAGCGGACCGTCCTGCGAAAAGCTGAACCCGCGCTCCGGCGCGTCGAGCTGTGGTGAGGAAACGCCGAGATCGAACAGAATCCCGTTTGCACGGTGCGCTCCGAACCGCGCCGTGACGACAGCCCCGAGATCGGTAAAATCGGCATGACAGATTTCGAAGCGGGGCTCCTCTGCAAACCGCCGTCGTGCCTGGGCAACCGCCTCAGGATCCTTGTCCAGGGCGAGCACACGCCCGTCGGCGGCAAGCCGTTCCAGGATCGCCGCGCAGTGCCCCCCGCGTCCATACGTTGCATCGACGTACCAGCCATCACTCACCGGACCTAAGCCCTCGAGTACCTCATCCACCAGCACCGGCCGGTGGTCAGACATTTCCGCTCAACGCTGCGATTGTTTTAAAAGAACAGCGATCCAATCTCAGGCGGAAGATCCGAATAATCGGCGTCTTCGGAGCGCCATTTTTCGCTCTGCTCCGTCCAACGCTCTTCGTCCCATAGTTCGAAGCGCACCCCCTGCCCGACGAGCATGCATTGTTTCTCGACCTTCACGACGTCACGCAGCAGCCGCGGCACGAGGATGCGACCGTGCGCGTCCATCTCGACGTCGTTCGCATAGCCCTGCATCAGTGCCTGCAGCCGTCGCGCCTGTGGGTGCAGCGTCGGAGAACGCGCCAGCTTGCGCTCGAACTCCTCCCAGTCGGGCAGCATGTAGATCATCAGGCACGTCCCGCGGACGTCAGCCGTAATTACGAGATCGCCTGCGCAGCGGGATACAATCCGCTCCCGATAACGGCTGGGGACAGCCATTCGACCCTTTGAATCCAGGGTAACTCTGGAGAGACCGCGAAACATTTACCCCAACGCGCCACTCTGGCCCACATTAGCCCACAATGGTGTCGGACTATAGGGAGTCGGGGAACCGGCTGTCAACCGCCGCGTGGGAATTTTTTATGCGGTGACAGGGGCTTATATTACTCTCGCCCCAAAATGGGGCAATGGTGGGAGTCGGCCGATAAGCCGGGTTCTGTCGAGGACAGTCATTCATCTGGGATCGTCGTCACCGATCGACCTCTAGCGACCTACCCGGGAGCTCGTGCGGGCACACTTGGCACTCCCCTATTCGGTCTTGCTCCAGGCGGGGTTTACCCTGCCGCAGCGTGTTACCACGCGCGCGGTGCGCTCTTACCGCACCTTTTCACCCTTACCGGGCATTGCCCGGCGGTATATTTTCTGTGGCACTTTCCGTAGGCTCGCGCCCCCCAGGCGTTACCTGGCACCTTGCCCATGGAGCCCGGACTTTCCTCCGAATCGCAGCAGCGATTCGGCGACTGCCTGGCCGACTCCCGGCGCACAGGCTACGCCGTTATGCGCTGTGCGCAAGTCGATAGATCTCGTTGCGGGACCGGCCAGTGAGCCGGGCCGTCACCGCAACGGCCCGTTTCGGCTCGAGCTCCTGCGCGAGAACGGCATAGATGCGCATGACCTCGTCGTCCGCATCGCGGCGCTGCGCCGCCCCGGTCACGACGATGACGAACTCGCCGCGCGGCTCGATACCTTCATCGGCACTGAGCTGCGCCAGCGTGCCGACGTGGCAGCTCTCGTGCAGCTTCGTCAGCTCGCGCACGACTGCAGCGCGGCGCTGACCGCCGAAGATCCCGGCCATCGCCGCCAGTGTCGCCCCGATGCGATGCACGGATTCGTAAAAGATCATCGTACGACGCTCGCCGCGTAACGCCTCCAGTCGAGCCAGGCGCTGCGCGGCGCGGCGCGGCAGAAATCCTTCGAAGCAATAGCGATCGCTCGGCAAACCCGACACACTCAGCGCTGCAGTCGCCGCACACGGGCCGGGCACGGCGACGACGGTCAGCCCGTGCCGGCGTGCCAGCGCGACGAGCGTCATGCCGGGGTCACTGATCGTCGGCATTCCCGCATCGGCGACGACTGCGACCCGTTCGCCTGCTCTCAGTCGCTCGATCAGTTTCGGCGCCACCTCCGCCTCATTGTGATCGTGATAGGCAATTAGTGGTGTCTTTGCGCCGATTCGCGTTAGCAATCCGCGGGTACGGCGGGTATCCTCCGCCGCGATAACGTCGACGAGTGCCAGCACGGCGCCGGCGCGCTCGCTCAAATCGGCGACATTGCCAATCGGCGTGCCGACGACGAACAGCGCGCCGGACGGAAAATCCTGGTCGATACTCATGACTTGCGGCAGTGTACAGTTCGGCAGCTGACAAAGAGCGATGAACGCACGATCGATTCATACAGGTAAAGCGGCTATCGCGGTCGTCTCGGCGATCTGGCTCGCAGCGTGCACGAGCACATTGAGCTTGCCCGAAGTCGATACGCAGGTACTGGAGCGCCGGGCCGGCGAGGCACTCGAGGCCGGCGACGAGCGACTCGCTGCCGATCTCTACCGACAACTCGGCGCGGCCACCGGCGGCGCACGGCGAGCCGGCTTCCTGCTCGAGGCAGCGCGGCTCGAAATCGGACTCAACAATCTGCTTTCCGCGCGCGATCTGCTCAGCCGCGCCAGGGCGGACGCCGTCGCCGGACAGCTCGAGACCGCAGAGTTGCTGCTGGCGCGAATCGAACTGTCCGAAGGCCTGGCGAGCGATGCGCTGATCCGCGCCCGGCCGTTACTCGAATCGGCAAATACCGGCACACGCGCGGATGCACTCGAAATACAGGGTATCGCACAGTTCGCATTGGGGCAGCCCGTCGCTGCAATCGAAGCCCTGAGCGAACGCGAAGTCTGGCTCGATGACATTGACCTGATTCGCGCGAATCAGCGCACCCTCTGGCTCAATCTTTTCGCGCTCGGCAGCGAATCAGCGCCGACCGGAGATCCCGTCGTCGACGGCTGGCTCGCTTTGGCGCCGATTGCGCGGCTCACCGAGGCTGACGAGCAACGCCGTGCTTTGCTCGAGTGGCGCAGAAATCACCGCCAGCATCCGGCTGCGCGGATTTTGCTGACCGACCTGCTGATGGTTTCGCCTGAGGAAGCGACCGCTCCGCGGCAGATCGCCCTGCTGCTGCCGGTCAGCTCCGGCGCGCGCGAGGAGGCCCGTGCAATTCGCGATGGATTCATGGCGGCGCACCTGAGCGCCGGCGGCGATTCACTGGCAGCGAACGAGCTGACGGTCCAGGTCTATGACACCGGAACCGATGGCGCCGCAGCGGCTTACCTGCGGGCCCAGGTGGAAGGCGCGGATTTCATCGTCGGCCCGCTGATCCGCAATTCCGTCGAAGCCGTGTTGCAGGAGAGCGGGCTCGTGCCGACGCTCGTCCTGAACCATACGCTGAGCGATGAAGCAGTCTATGGCAACACTTATCAGTTCGCACTGTCACCGGAGGACGAGGCCATCGCCGTCGCCCGGCGGGCGATCGCGCTCGATCAGCGCCGTGCAGTCGTGCTCGTACCGAGCAACGACCGCGGCTATCGAATCTTCAATCGCTTCCAGACCGAGTACGAAGCACTGGGCGGCGAAGTGCTCGCCTACATGGGCTATGACGGTGCGATCGGCACCTATGGCGAGCGGATCAGCAGCCTGCTGAATCTCAACCGCAGCAACGCGCGCGAACGCACATTGCAGGCGAACCTCGCAGAGGACGTCGTGTTTACGCCGCGCCGCCGGCAGGACATCGACATGATTTTCCTGATTGCCGGCCCGGCTGACGGTCGGCAGCTCGCGCCACAACTCGAATTTCTGTATGCCGGCGACATTCCGACGTACGCCATCTCCGAAATTCACGACCTGACCACACGCAGCCGTGAATCGGATCTCAACCGTATTGTTTTTCCCGAAGTCCCGTGGCTGATCGAGCCTGACGCCGAGGCGCTGCGAATACAGCGGACGATCGCCTCACGGTGGCCGGAGCGCAGCGTGCCGATGGCACGGTTTTTCGGTATGGGCATGGACAGCTATCGGATCGTCAATACGCTGTACCGTGACCCGTTCTTCACGTCAGTCGCCGGCTCCACCGGCTTGTTGCGAATGGATCCCCAGGGCCGCATTCATCGTGATCTGCCGTTCGCACAGTTTCGCGGCGGCGAAGTTCAGCCGCTCGAAGATGCGCCTGTGTTGCGGCCGACCGACGAAGCCCGGCCGCAGAGGATAGAAAACGGCCCTTTCGGGCCACGCCCGGACTTCGCCAGGTGACTCGCACCACGCGATCGATTGGCCACAACTGGGAAGAGTTTGCAGCACAGCAGGTCACCGCTGCCGGGCTGCAGATTCTCGACCGCCGCTATACCTGCAGGCTCGGCGAGATCGACCTCGTCGCCACCGAGGGCAACACGCTCGTGTTCATCGAGGTGCGCTACAGATCCAGTGCCGGCTTTGGCGATGCCGCAGCCAGCGTGACTCGCCATAAGCAGCGTCGCATCACGAATGCCGTGCGCCATTACCTGATGCGCAACCCGAAGTACTCCGAGTACCCGATTCGAATGGATGTCATCGCACTGGAAGCGAACCGGCATGCGGGCGCCGGCAAACCCGACGTGCGCTGGATACGCGCCGCGTTCGACGCACATTAGCCGGCCACCAGTGGCGCTGCGCATTGCGACCTGCGTAAACTGGCAGGCTCATGAACACTGAAGAACTCGCCCGAGCGCACATCGAAGAGAGCATCGCGGTCAAACAGGCCGCGGCCGATCTCGTTCCCGTCATCGCTACCGCTGCCGCAGCAATGGCTGATGCACTGCAGAACGGGAACAAGCTGCTCGCCTGCGGCAACGGCGGATCCGCCTCGGACGCACAGCATTTCTCCGGAGA
>JASFSB010000029.1:0-10222 GCA_050114615.1 Gammaproteobacteria bacterium | reverse complement strand
GAGCAAAGCGAGCGGAAACAGCTGCACGAGGCCACCCAGTGCCTCGCCCCGTTCTTCCTGTTCTCCGCTGAAGACATAACCGACGCGTGGATATCCCGCCAGAATATCCGGAAGCGTCTCTTCCTCGAGTGACTGCAGCACTTCTTCAGGCGTCGTGACTGTTCGGATAACGTCTGCGGTCACGACGACGACTCGCTGCCGGTCGACGCGTCGGATCGTCGAGTAGCCGTTACCGTACTCGACGTCAGCCACGGCCGAGAAAGGCACCTGCGTTCCGTCGGGTGTGCGAATTCGCATGTCCTCGAGATCACCCAGCGACCGACGCTCGTTTTCGGGGTAACGCACCATGACTCTGACGTCTTCCGTGCCGCGCTGCACGCGCTGCACTTCTTCGCCATAGAACGCGCGTCGGGTCTGGCGTGCCAGATCATCGAGCGTCAGGCCAAGCGCGCGCGCTTCAGGGCGCAGCGAAAGCTTGACTTCCTGTTTGCCCGAACGGAAGGAATCCGTGATATCCGTGACGCCATTGAAGCGGGCGAGCTCGGAACGAATCAACGTGGCGACCTCGCGCAGCTCATCGACATCCCGGCCGCGCAATTCGATGGAGATCGGATCACCGGCATCGAATGCGTTCGCAGAAAAGCTGAGCTCCACGACGTCGGGAATCAATCCTGTGAGTTCACGCCAGCGATTGGTGATTTCGCCGGCCGTGACACCACCGCGCTCCGCCGCGGGCAGCAGTGCCAGTGCGACTTCCGCGCGGTGACTGACTGCCGGTGAGACGATGTTGCTCCCGCCCGGCCCGCCGCGCCCGCCCGCAGCGCGGCCAATCGACGTCAGCAGGTACTGAATGATCCCCGGATTCTCGGGATGTTCTGAATCCAGTTCGCTCTGCAGCTGCAATGCTGCGTTTTCCAGTCGTGCAGCAGCGGCAGCCGTTGCGTCGATATTGATGCCTTCGGGCATCGTCAGCGACGCTGTAATGCGATTGCCTTCGATACCGGGGAAAAACTGGATGTTGATTCTGCCGCTGAGGAAGAATCCGGCTGTGATGATCAGGACGGCGAACCCGCCGGCGAGCACGCTGTAGCGCCATTTGAGTGAGCGCGTGAGAATTTTCCCGTAGACGTGTTCCGAGAAATTCTCGAGGCCTGCAGCCAATCGATTCTGAAACTGCAGCCAGCGCCTGACGACCGGTCCATGCCGCGTATCACGTGCGCGTGTTCGGTGCGACAGATGCGAGGGCAGGATACACATCGATTCGACGATGCTGAATGCGAGACAAAGGCAAACGACCGTGCCGACCGTTGAAAAGAACGAGCCGATTCTGCCAGGAACGAAAATGATCGGCATGAACGCTGCGACAGTCGTCAGGACGCCGAAGATTACCGGCACGGCCACTTCTTCCGTGCCATTGACGGCCGCAATCCGCTGCGACTCCGACGCGCGTTCGTGAGCATATATCCGTTCGCCTACGACGATTGCGTCGTCGACAACGATACCCAGCACGAGGATGAACCCCATCACGGTCAGCGAGCTCAGCGTCACGTCGAACGCGGGGAACAGCATGATCGTGCCGAGCAGTGCAATCGGTATGCCGGCCGCGACCCACATCGCGAGCCGAAAGCGCAGCGGCAGCGCGAGAGTCATCAACACCATCGCCAGGCCGCCGATGGCCGTCGTCAGCAGTACGTTCAGTCGCGCGGAAAGTTCCCGCGAAGAATCGCGCCACAGGGTCAATTCGATGCCCTCAGGCAACCGCGCGCGCGCTTCTTCCAGATAGGCGTTCACTTTCTGCGAAATCTCGATCGTATCTTCTTCTCCGACTCTGAATACGCGCACCATGGCAGCGGGTTCGCCATTGAAACGGACGCTGAGATCGTTTTCCTCGAAGCCGTCGATGACGTTTGCGATATCAGCAACCGTCAGAGCCGTCCCGTCCTGGCCCGTGATGACGATGATGTCTTCGAACTCACGTCCCGTGTATGCCTGGCCCTGCGTGCGAACGAGGATCTCGCCGCCGCCGGCTCTGATCGAGCCGCCCGGCAAGTCGAGCGATGACTGCCGAATTGCGCGGGCCACCTGGTCGAGTGTGATGCCGTAGGCGCGTAGCGTATTTTCGGAAACTTCGATGGCGATCTCGTCGGGCCGAACGTATTCCATCGTGACCTGCGAGATGCCGTCGATGGCAGCCAGATCTTCGCGCATTTCCTCGGCGAGAATCTTCAGCGTACGCTCGTCCGTTCTTCCGGAGATGACGATGTCGCTGACCTGGCTCGTCATCAGCACCTCAGACACGATGGGGCGCTCGGTTTCCGCGGGCAGTGTGTTGATCGCATCGATCTTGCTCTTCACGTCGTTGAGTGCGCGAATCTTGTCCGAGCCGGACTCGAGTTCGATCTGTACCGCGCAGCTGCCTTCATTGGCCGAGGTGCTCATCTTGAACACGTCTTCGGTACCTTCGAGCGCTTCTTCGACCCTCAGGCAAACGCCCGACTCGACTTCTTCCGGCGCTGCGCCGAGATAAGGGACATTGACCTGGATGCTGTCGAGATCGACTTCCGGGAACTCCTCCTGCCTGGTATTGGCAAGCGCCAGCAGGCCACCCAGGATCAGGACGATCATGAGCAGATTGGCTGCGACGGGGTTGTAGACGAACCAGGCAATGATGCGGCGCATCGGTATCTCTCCTGTCGGGCGCTACGTATTGGGATCGATCGGCTGCACGCGCATGCCTTCGACGACGGTTTGCAGCGGCGAGATGCTGACGCGCTCACCCATTTCCAGGCCGGCGCTGACGTAGACTTCGTCACGATAGACACGCAGGATTTCGACTTTGCGGAAATGCAGTCGATTTTCCGTGTCGACGACTAGCACCTGATTTGCATCCCGCAGGGCAGAGCGTGGGAGGACGACGATGTTGTCCTCTGCGATGCCTTCGATCTCCGCCTGTACGAACAGGCCAACCGGCGGGGAGGCGACCTGATCGGCTGCGTCCGCGCGTACACGCGCGATCGCGTAAACCATGCGGCTCCCGGGATCGATCTGCGCTTCAGTACGGGCCAGATAGCCTGTCCAGGTATGTGTTTTGCCGGCATACTCGGCCGTTAGTGCGACGCTGGGCGCGAAATCCGGCGGCATTTCGCCGCGCTGCTCCAGCGGCACGTTCAGATAGGCGAGCTGCTGGTCGGCGATGGGCAGTCGAACTTCGAGTGCATCCGTTGCGTACACCTCTGCGATCGAATTCCCGCGATTGATGAACTGACCGATGTCGACCTGCTCGCTGCGCACGAGGCCGGCGAACGGGGCGGTCATGATCGTCCGGTCCAGCTCATTCCTGGCAGTCTGAACGACGAGCTCGGCATCGGCCACGGCCGTGTCGGCGACGCGCGCAGATCGTACTCTTTCTTCGTAGTCGGACCGGCTGATCAGTTGGCGGTTGATCAGCTCTTCGGCGCGAGTCAGTTCGAACCGGGCAAGCTCGTCGTCTGCCTGCGCGCGCGCAAGCGATGCTTCTGCCCGTCGCAGGTTGGCCATGTAATCTCGGCCGTCGATGCGCAGCAGCGTTTCACCGGCTTCGAAATAGCCGCCCGGAATCAGGTTTGGGGAAATCCATACGACGTTGCCGGAGACTTCCGGGACGAGCTGCGTTTCCGTCCGTGGCGACACCGTTCCCTGCGCATGCACGCGGAGTTGCACCGGGCCAGGCTCCACGGTCAGGATTCGAACAGCCGTGGGGACCGGCTGAGGCTGCGCCGGCTGCAGGGTTCGTCGGTTCGCAATGAGCGCGAAGGCGATACCGATTGCCGCGAGGACAATGACAACCGGAACGAGTTTCTTAAGCATTAACCAGATTCCTTGCGTTGCGGCGAGCTTCCATAGCCAGGCTCACGCTGTCTCGAAAAAACCGATTGAGTTTTTGCATGGCATTACCGACCTTCTGATAATCCCTGTCGTCGAGGGCGGCGCAGAGTTCAGTTGCGATTTGTCGATACGATTCGTTGTCGAGGCTGAATCGGATGTCCCGATCGCGCAGGCGACTGAGACAACTCGTTCCGAGCCCATTCAGTATCAGTGTCAGGACGAGGTGATCCGCCACACTGACGAGGTAACCGGTGAACTCGCGCAACGCGGCATGACGCCCGAGTTCGTCGACGTCTTCTTTGAGCAGCAGTGTCGCGCGACGTTTGATTTCAGCCATCTGTGCATCGGTTGCCGTGCGGATGGCAACGCGCGCGGCGACATGAAGCAGTACGCCGAATACCTCGAGTACCTGATCGACGAGACGCGCATCGGGCAGCTCGTCCAGATCGAGCAATGGACCGAGCACGTCCAGCGTGCAGTCTTCAACCGCAACGGCGCGCGCGCCGCCGTGCTGAATCGAGGCGATACCGAGTTGTTCGATCCGCTTCAGCGCTTCGCGAACCGCGCCGCGTCCGGTGTTGAAGCGCAGTGCCAGATCGCGCTCTGACGGCAGCCGTTCGCCGGGTCGGTACTGTCCGCGCAGTATCTCTTCGCGCAACGTCGTTGCGATGGCTTCGCTGCGCGATTTGGCATCCGCAGCGGATGCTTTGTCAGGATCGGTGGACATCGGTTGGTACTACCAAAGTGGTATGACCAACTGTACGGGCGGCGCGTGACGATCACAAGCCATACAATGCCAGGATTTCTATAGTGAGGTGCTCAGGTCACACCGGCGCCGACGTCGGATGAATGGCAGAAAGAGCTTGTAAACGATTGAAAAACATAAAGATTGGTGGGGTTCCAGAGCACTTTAATCTACCCTGGAGGGACACGATCCAGCGGCTCGGTCCGGCAGGAGGGGGGCTGCAATGGATGGCGCAGCCGCAGGGTACCGGTGCCATGGCACGCGCACTGCGCAACGGTGAGCTGGATGCCGCGGTGTTGCTGACCGAAGGGGCGGTGGCTGCGTATGCCGGCGGCGCCGAGTTCGACATCGTGGCAACGTACGTCGAGTCGCCGCTCGAATGGGGTATCCACGTGCGCGCAGCGTCCGATTTTGCCGACGAGGCCTCGATTCAGGGAGCCCGTTATGCGATCAGCCGGTTCGGTTCAGGCTCGCACCTGATGAGTTGCGCCCATGCGCGTGCCCGGGGCTGGCCGCTCGCGGGGCTGCGCTTCGTGCCCGTCGGCACGATCGACGGTGCAAGAACCGCATTTCAGCAGGATCGCGCGGACGTTTTCTTCTGGGAGCAGGCCATGACTCAGCCGCTCGTCGACGCGGGCGAGTTTCGCCGTGTCGGCACCTTTGCCGCGCCGTGGCCTGCTTTCGTTCTTTGTATCGGCAAACGCGTGTCGTCTGCGGCCCGCCGGCAGATCGAAGCGCTGTTTGACGATGTCCTGACTACGGCAACCCATTTTGCGGCCGACACGGACGGCAGTGCGCGGCGCATAGCGGATGAATTCGGGATCGAACGAGCGGCTGCTGCGCGGTGGCTCGCTCGGACACGCTGGGCAGCGCAGCGCGGCATCGATGAGGACATGCTGCGCAGCGTGGCGCAGGTGCTGATGGATGCCGAAGTGATCGATCACGTGCCGGCGTTTTGATTCTGCGCGCAGCCCCCGCGGCGGGCAGAACGTCATGGGTCATGTGCTAGCATTGCCGCTCCTGATTTCGGGGAGCACACCGATGTTTCGATCGTTGCGTCCGGGCGCCGCAGTTTTTCTATTGGCGCTGCTTTGCGCAACGCCCGCGGCGGCGCAGGTCAATCTGGCCGGCCAGTGGACGGGCTTTTATCACGAGGATCAGCCGGATCGAATTCCAGGTCCGGAACTCGGCGATTACGGCGGCTTGCCGCTGAACGACGCCAACCGAATGCGCGCACAGGCCTGGAGTGCGTCCATCCTGTCCGTGCCCGAATACCAGTGTCGCGTGCACCCGGTCGATTATGCGAGCAGCTTTGCGCAGATTCGTATCTGGGAAACGGTCGATGAGAAGACACAGCAGCTCATCGCGATTCACGTGCAGCACTTCGCATGGAATACGATTCGCACGATCTGGATGGACGGTCGTCCGCACCCGCCGGAATACGCTCAGCATACGGCGATGGGGTTCTCGACGGGCGAGTTCGTCGGCCATACGCTGCGCGTTCGCACGACACACCTGAAAGAAGGCTGGCTGCGGCGTAACGGAGTCGCCCGGAGCTGGAATGCGGTCGTCACGGAGCATTTCACGCGCCACGACGACATCCTGACCTGGGGCGTATATATCGACGATCCGACCTATCTCGAAGAGCCGTTCATGCGTAATCGCGACTATGAGCTGAACCCAACCGGACGCATGGGGCCTTATCCATGTGAAAGCGTCATCGAGACGGATCTTCCCGAGAACTACTTTCCGCACTACCTGCCGGGCGAGAACCCGTATCTGATCGAGTACTCGGAAAACCACGACATTCCGTACGAAGCGACGCTCGGTGGTGCTGAAACGATGTATCCGGAATACGTCGACACAATCCGGTCGATGCGCTGAGCAGCGCGTCGCAGGGAGAATCCAGGGAATGAAGACAACGATTGCATCAATGGTCATCGTGCTCGTTATGCTGGCAGGTGGCGGAGCGTGCGCGCAGCAGGACTTCAGTGGGGTCGAGATACACACGCTGCACGTGCGTGACAACATTTACATGCTGGTCGGTTCCGGCGGCAACATCACCGTGCAGATTGGTGACGACGGTGTTTTCATCGTCGATACTCAGTATGCGCCACTGTCGGATCGTATCGCCGCTGCCATCGCGGAGCTCAGCGATCTGCCGATCCGCTATATCGTCGATACGCATTATCATCCGGACCACGTTGGCGGCAACGAAAACCTTCGGCTGGCGGGCAACACGGTCATCGGCGGCAACATGCCGGGTGCGGTTCCGTATTCGGGCGACGGCGCGCAGGTCGTTGCGCACGAGAACGTGCTGCTGCGGCTCAGTGGCGCACTCGGGGGTGAGGCAGCCCCAGCAGGCAACTGGCCAACCAATACGTTCTTCAACGATGAAAAGAAGATCTATTACAACGGAGAAGGCATTCGGATCGTCCACATGCCGTCGGCGCATACGGACGGCGATGTGATCGTATTCTTTCGTCGGTCCGACGTCATCGCTGCCGGCGATGTGTTCAGGACAACCGGATACCCGGTGATCGATCTGGCCGGGGGCGGGAGTTACGAGGGCACGATAACCGCGCTGAACTATCTCAAAGACCTGATCATTCCGGTGTACGGTCAGGACGGCGGGACGCTCGTGGTTCCCGGTCATGGCAGACTGTCGGGACTCGGTGACGTGCTCGACTTTCGTGAGATGGTCATCGTCATTCACGATCGGCTGCGCAGCATGATCGACGCCGGCATGAGCCTCGAAGAAATCAAAGCTGCTGAGCCAACGAAGGATTACGATCCGGTTTATGGTGCGACTTCGGGATTCTGGACGACGGAGAATTTCATCGAAGCGGCATACACGAGCCTGAGCGAGGCGCAATGAGGATGATTCCGCAAATGATCGAAAAGGTTTGCCTGGCTCGCGGGCTGTCGATACTCGCTAGCGTTTTATTGGCCACCGGCCTGCCAGCCGATGACACCCAGGCTCAGTTTGGCGGACCCCCGCCGCCACCGCCGGGACCGGCGCGCGAAGTGGCGCCCTGGGATCCGACCGGCCAGTGGGTGGCTTCCATTACCGAAGACTGGCGCTTTCGAATGGTGACGCCACCGAAGAACGACTACCCCGGATTGCCGCTGACGAATGCGGCGCGCGCCGCCGCAGATGCCTGGGACCCGCAGCGTGACATTGCCGAAGGTGCGCAGTGCAAGGCCTACGGTGCCGCCGGAATCATGCGAATCCCGACGCGATTGCGAATCGACTGGGAAGACGAATCGACGTTGCGTATACAGACTGATGCCGGGCGGCAGCGGCGCACGCTGCACTTCGATGGTGCGACGCCGGGCGGCAGGGGCCGAACGCTGCAGGGCTCGACGCTGGCGGAATGGGAGCTGCATGGCGGTGGTTTTCGCGGACCGCCGGTCACCAACGGCACGATCAGGGCAGTCACGACCAACATGACTGCGGGCTACTATCGAAAGAACGGGGTCCCTTACAGCGAAAACGCCGTGCTGACTGAGTACTTCGATCTTCAGGAGATGCACGACGGCACACAGTGGCTGGTCGTCCTGAGCGTACTCGACGATCCGGAGAATTTTTTCACGCCGGTCATCACGAGCACGAACTTCAGACGGGAAGATTCTCGACGTGGCTGGGATCCGCAGGAATGCCGGGTCGACTGAGCTGCGCCCGATCGGGCGATATTTGAACTAGTCGAATGGAAGAGCTGTTCTCGTACTCGGCCTGGGTCGCTTACTGGAACAGCTTTGTCGAGTGGCTGTCCGGCAACGTCTTTGTCGTTGACAACGCGGTTCAGCTCGGCGTTACTGCGCTCGCTCTGCTCATTGCGGTGCTCGTTTCGCGTCGGATTTCGCCGTGGCTGAAATCTCTGGATGGCAACAACGCTTTGCGACGAGTGGCGCGTATCGTCGCGCCGCTTCTGATGCCGCTGATCTGGTTTCTCATTCAGTGGGTGAGTGTTTCGGCAGCGTCCACGATGGACTGGCCGAACCGATTACTGGCAAGCGTTGCCGGACTGATCGCGGCATGGATCGTTATCAGACTCGCCACACAGATCGTAAAACACACGGTGCTGGCGACCTTCATTGCGTGGGTGGCCTGGACGATTGCCGCGCTGAATATCCTGAACCTGCTCGATCCGGTGATGGAAATTCTCGACTCTGCCGGCGTCAGTATCGGGGGTCTCAGAATTTCCCTGCTGACCGTCGCTCAATCGACACTCGCGATGGCCGTGCTGATCACGTCAGCGGTCTATCTGACCGGCGTTCTCGATGCGCGAATCAGTTCGAGCCGATCCCTGTCGCCGTCGCTGCAGGTGTTGTTCTCGAAATCGCTGAAGATCGTCCTGATCGGTCTGGCGATCATCGTGTCTTTGCAGGTTGTGGGTATCGACCTGACCGCGCTGGCGGTGTTTGGCGGTGCAATCGGCCTCGGCGTCGGTTTCGGCCTGCAGAAGATCGTCAGCAATCTGATCAGCGGCGTCATTCTTCTGGTCGACAAGTCGATCAAGCCTGGCGATGTCATTGCCGTCGCTGGCACTTACGGGTGGGTGACCGCATTGGGTGGTCGATACGTCTCGGTTGTAACGCGAGACGGCGTGGAACACCTGATACCAAACGAGACCCTGATTTCCGAGCGCGTGGAGAACTGGACACATACCAATAATCGGACGCGCCTGAAAATCGATTTCGGTGTGCATTATCGGTCCGACGTTCACGAGGTCATTCGAGTATCTCTGGAGGCGGCTGCAGAAACGCCGCGGGTGCTGGATGATCCGCGGCCCAAGTGCCTGCTGCTCGAGTTCGGTGACAGTTCAGTGAACTTTCAGTTGCGGGTCTGGATCGCTGATGCGCACAACGGCGTGCAGAACGTCAAAAGCGCAGTCATGCTCGCCATCTGGGATAAGTTTCAGGAACACGGCATCGAAATTCCGTATCCGCAGCGCGACGTCCATATCAAGAGCACGGATCAGTCCAGGCAGGATTGACGCGCCGCCGCGGCTGTTATTTGGAATTACCCAGAAGCTGCGTCAGGTTTTCGAGGGTATTGGCCACCCGGTCCATCGACTCGAGTTCGTCGGGGGAAAGCGAGTTGAGTGCAACCGAGAACTGAGCGAGCCGCTGTCGACGGGCCGCGGCAAACGCTTCGCGGCCAAGCCGGGTTGCTGCGACAAGAACACCGCGGCCGTCGTTCTCATCGCTCGTTCTTTTGACATATCCGTCTGCTTCGAGCGCCGAGATCATGCGCGACATCGTTGCCGGGCGAACCCGTTCGTGTTCCGCGAGTGCTGATACGGAGACGGGTCCGCGGGCCTGGACGATCGCCAGTACGCTCATGCGTTCCTGAGTCATCCCACGCGGCAGCTCGATGCTTCGCAATTGCCGGCCAAGGCGCGAAAAGCGATCGTGAAGAGATTCTGCCAGCTCGGGCATATCACGCAACGCCTGTTGTTGTTTCTGCCTGCGCACGGCACAGCCCCCGGTTTTTCGCCATTTGCATGGTGCTCCGGCTGGCATTCTATAACCAGGTGGCGCCCAGCGCCACAAAATGCGAATCCCGGGACGTATTACCGGAAGTATGATAAAAGCGAGTCGAATTCA
>JASFSB010000028.1:0-10231 GCA_050114615.1 Gammaproteobacteria bacterium | reverse complement strand
TTGAGCGAATTATCCGGCGCCGGCGTCCGCTGCCAGGCCTGCAGGAAGGCCAGTCGCGCTTCGGGATATTGCTGCAGGGTCAGGTAACTGCGACCGAGCAACATCCATCCTTCGACGTTATCGGGGTTTTCCTGCATCTTCTGAGCGAGCTGGTTGACGACGCTCAGCTGTTCGGCGTTCGCGGCGGCAACTGCGCCGGTATCGCCTTCCCCGTTCCACGTTCGGACGTGCTGGTACAGCAGCAGCGCAGCCGGAACGAGCGCCGCAGCGGCAACCAGACCCGGCAGCGGCCAGCGGCCGGTCGCTTCGTGCGCGCGCCATATCGGCCAGGCCAGAAAGCCCAGCGCAAAGATGCTCATGCAGGCAGCGACGATCCAGAATTCGGTCATGCACTGACCTCGTCCGATGCTTCGTCCTCATCGTCATCGATCGGTTGTCGCAGGCGCTTCGTCAGAACGATCGCAAAGACGATCGCGCCGATGCCGAGAAAGAGGATCGGC
The DNA here is from genome assembly GCA_050114615.1 of Gammaproteobacteria bacterium. Lineage (GTDB taxonomy): Bacteria > Pseudomonadota > Gammaproteobacteria > Steroidobacterales > Rariloculaceae > JAHEEO01. The sequence continues at coordinate 9,731 of JASFSB010000028.1, read as the reverse complement.
GCTGCCCATAATGCGTACGTGCGCGGTCGCAGTGGCGGTCGATACAGCACGAAATCTCCATAGCGCTCGGTAAGGAAACTAACGACCTCATCGTCACTTGCGCCGCTCTCGATGAGTTCGCGAATCTCGCGCCGTAAATCGCGCGCCAAAGGCGTATCGGATTCGGCAATCGATCGGTTCAGACAAGTCAGACAGCGCACCTCCTGAATGATCGCAGCGTAGCGCGCCTGCTGCTGCGGATCTGACAGCGTCTCGAACGGTTGCTGCCCGAAGGACGCTGCGCACGGCAACAGGATCCAGACTGCGGCGATGAATCTGAGAGCGGACATTCGGGGCTGCTTATTCGCTTGCCGGCGCCGCACGCGGACAAGGCAGTGCGCCGCACTGCTCAATGATGCGCGGGAGAAATTCACGCTCCCACACAACGGGCGTCAGCGGGGCGATATGCTTGTAAAGTACCGTGCCGTCCGGAGCAACCAGGAATGTTTCCGGTGCGCCGTAAACGCCCCAGTCGATCGCGACACTGCCGTCGAGGTCAAAGGCCGACGCGACGTAGGGATTGCCCAGTGTGTTCAGCCACTGCAATGCTGCGATACGGTCGTCGCGCCAGTTCACGCCGTAGATCGGCACGATGTCCTGGCGCGCGAGTTCGACGAGAAACGGGTGTTCCTGACGACAGCCCGGACACCAGGTCGCCCACACGTTCACGAGCGACACCTGCCCGAGCAGATCGCGCGTCCCGGTCGTCGCGGCCGGATCCGTCAGCGTGGGTAACTCATATACCGGTGCCGGTTTACCGAGCAGCGGAGACGGAATATAGGTCGGATTCAGGTCGAGTCCCTTGTAGAAGAGTGCGCCGATGGCGACGAACACAACGACCGGCACGGCGTAAACGACGAAGCGCATCAGTCAGGCCTCCCGGTGCGGCTGCGAGGGTGACGGCGTGGGCTCCGCGATTCTGCTGCCCGGGACACTCTCCGATTTTTCAGACGGACTGCGGCCGGCCAGCCGATAGCGCCGGTCGCTTGCCCCGATGATGCCACCGAGCGCCATGATGAACGCGCCGTACCAGATGAAACGAATGAGCGGCTTGACACGCACGCGCACGCTCCAGGTCTCGGGATTGCGACCGAGTTGCTGCCCGAGCGCGATAAACACATCGCGATGTATGCGTCCATCGATGGCTGCTTCGGTCATCGGGCTTTGCTGAACCCGGTAAACGCGTTCCTGCGGACGCATTTCGGCGACGAATGCCCCGTTACGACGCAATTCGAAATCGCCTTCGACGGCATCGAAATTCGGGCCCGACACCTCTGTGGTGCCATTGAACGTGATCGAGTATCCGCCGACTTCCCAGGTGTCGCCAGGGGAGACGGCATGATCCGATTCCAGGTTATAGGCCGACGTATACGTCGCACCGAGGATGAATATTCCGAGGCCGAAATGTGCGACATTCATTCCCCACTGCGCGGCAGACAGGCGCGGGAAGCGACGCTCGCGCCATATTCGACGCAACGGGTCGAGCAATGCGGCGAAGCAAACCCAAAGCCCGACCAGCGAGGCGAACATCGTCAGGAGGCTTGCCGAGCCAAAAAAGATCCAGGGCAAAGCGACACCGGCGCCGACTGCGAGCATGGCGGTCGTCAGCAGATTACGTTTGAGCGCATCGAATCGCATTCGCCGCCATCCTGCGTGCATGCCCAGGCCGAGCAAGGCGACCATCGGCAGCATCGGCACGAGGAACACGGCGTTGAAATACGGCGGTCCGACTGACACCTTCTCGCCCACCGCCCAGTCCGTGAACACGGGGTATAGCGTGCCGAAGAGCACGAGAAACGTCGCTACGACCAGCAAGATATTGTTTGCCAGCAGAAACGATTCGCGCGACCCGAGCTCGAAGCCACCTTCTGCCTCGATGCGCCCGGCGCGCGCGGCGTAAAGCATCAGCGCGCCGCCCACGATGAAACCGAGCAACCCCAGGATGAACAGACCGCGACCCGGGTCGGCTGCAAAGGCGTGGACGGAAATCAGTATCGGCGAGCGTGTCAGAAACGTACCAAACAGACTCAGCGCAAACGCCCCGATCGCCAGCAACACCGTCCAGCTCTTGAAAATGCCCCTTTTCTCCGTAACGGCGAGCGAATGAATGAGCGCCGTCGCCATTAGCCAGGGCATGAAAGAGGCGTTTTCAACCGGGTCCCAGAACCACCAGCCGCCCCAGCCGAGTTCGTAATAAGCCCACCAGCTGCCGAGCGCGATGCCTGCGGTCAGAAAAAGCCATGCCGCAGTCGTCCAGGGCCGCGTCCATCGCGCCCAGTCCTTGTCCAGACGGCCCGACAACAACGCGGCAACCGCGAAGGCGAACGGGACGGCAACACCCACGTACCCCATGTAGAGCGTTGGCGGGTGAATGAGCATCGCGAAATCCTGCAGCAGCGGATTGAGGTCGTTGCCGTCGACGGGTGCCCGCGCCAGCCGATCGAAGGGATTCGATGCGAGCAGCGCAAAGAGCATCAGGCCGCTGCTGACGATGCCGAGCACGCCGATGACGCGTGCTGAGAACTCGAGTGGCTGGCGGCGGCTGAACACCGTGACGGCCAGCGTCCACAGCGACAGAAACGCGATCCACAGCAACAGCGAGCCCTCGTGCCCCCCCCACAGCGCAGCAAACTTGTAGAAATCGGGCAGCGAGCGATTCGAATTCAGGGCGACATATCGAACCGTAAAGTCATCGGCGAAAAAGGCCTGCAGCAGCACGATGATCGCGACGGCGATGAAAACGAATTGCCCGGCTGCGGCCGGCCGAGCCATCAGCATCCAGTCGCGTCTCCCGAGCTGAGCGCCCGCAATCGGCACGATTGCCTGCGCCAGCGCCAGGCACAGCGCCAGGATCAGTGCGAAGTTGCCCAGTTCGGGAATCATGAGCCGTCACCTGCCTGTGCCGCTTCAGCGGCTTCGAGTGCGGCCGCGACTTCCGGCGGCATGTAATTCTCGTCATGCTTCGCGATGATCTGATCCGCCGTGAAATGACCACTGCCGTCGATACGACCGACCGCAACGACGCCCTGTCCCTCCTGAAACAGATCCGGGAGGATGCCGGTGTAGCTGACTGGCACGGTATGGACGTTGTCCGTCACGATGAAATCGACCGTCAGGCTCCCGTCAGCACGCGCAAGGCTCCCGTCGAGGACCATGCCGCCGAGCCGGAACTGCCTTTCCGTCGGCGCTTCACCGTTCGCAATCTGCGTTGGGCTGAAGAAAAACAATAAGTTATTCCGAAAAGCTAATGTAGAAAGCGCAATGGCGGCGGCCACGCCAGCGAGCACCGTGCCGATGAACAGCATGCGTTTGCGTCGTGCCTTCATAGTTCAGTCACCTTTGGCCTGCGCACCGGGCCCGGCCCAGCGCCAGCATGTTTCGCCGCCCGCAGCGCCTGTCGATGCCTGTGGGCCGCTGCCCATCCGCTGATTATCAATACCATCACTGTAATTCCGTAGGCTGACCAGACGTAGCCGCCGTGTCCACCCATGGCGAGAAATTCGCTCAATCGGGCGGTCACTGTGCCAGACCTGTCAGGTATTCCTGCAGCCAGCGTGTATGTCGTTCTCGTTCGACAATCTCACCCCTCAGCCGGTTCAGCACCATCCAGCCAAACAGCGCTGCCAGCCCGAAGAAAGTAAACAGCAGCGGCCAGAGCATGTCCGCGGTAATCGTCGGATCACTGCGGGTGACGGTCGATCCCTGGTGCAGCGTATTCCACCAGTTCACGGAATAATGAATGATCGGCACGTTCACGACGCCGACGACAGCCAGCACGGAGGCAACCCGATCCCCCTTTTCGCGTTCTTCATAAGCTGCGCGCAGCGCCATGAAGCCCAGATACAGGAACACGAGCAGCAGTGAGGACATCAGTCGCGCATCGCCCCACTCCCAGTAGGTCCCCCAGGTCGGCCGCCCCCAGATAGCACCCGTGACCAGTGCCAGCGCCATGAACACCGCGCCAAGCGGCGCGATTGCCGCGGCCGTTGCATGACCGATCTTCAGGTGCCAGATAAATCCGACGGCCGCCGCGAATGCCATCGCGACATAAGCGCCCATTCCGATGGCGGCGGCCGGAAAATGGATGTACATGATCCGGAACGAATCACCCTGCAGATAGTCCTCGGGCGCCAGCCCCAGCCCGCCGATCAGTCCAATGGTGATCAGCAGCGCGGCCGCCCCGGCAAACCACGGCGCCAGCATGCCGCACAGGCGATACACGAACGGCGCTGAGCCGAAGCGATGAAACCAGGTTTTGAGACTCATCTGCGTAAACCAGTGGACGGCGGCCTGAAGAACCCGGCCGCAAGTATAACCAGGGCGGTTCGCCATAACCTTGAACGGTGTTGCATCGCCTGCCAGACCCAGGATCCTGAATACTTACGCCGGATCGCCTGAGTACCCGAGCCGGGGCTTACTCGAGGCCGACGCGCAGGCCCGCTGCAACGGCCAGCGGCCCGAGCGAGATTGCGAGCACCGAGATCGCGCCGAGAAAGTACAACGGCGCGGCGACCGGCTCGCCACCGAGCGCCAGATCGGTGGCCCGGGCACCGAATATCAGCAACGGCGCGCACAGCGGCAGCACGAGCAGACCAATGATCGAACCGCCGGTTTTCAGACTGACGGTCAACGCCGCGCCCAGTGCGACGAACACGCTCAGTGCCGGCGTCGCCAGTAACAGGGCGCCACTGAGCGTCGGTAATACCGTGCCCGGCAGCCGAAAACTCAGCGCGGCCAGCGGCACGACGATCACCAGCGGGAGGGCGCTTGCGCTCCAGTGGGCTGCAATCTTCGCAAGGACGGTGATCCCCAGCGGCGCCGGACTCAGCAACAGCTGCTCCATCGAGCCGTCGTCGACATCGTTGCGAAACAAGCCGTCGAGCGCCAGCAACGAAGCCAGGAATGCGGCCACCCAGGCGACACCGATGCCCAGGGGCTGCAGAATTCTCGCGTCCGGACTCATCGCCAGCGGAAACAGCGTCGTCACGACGGCAAAAAAAATCAGTGGATTGACGAGCTCAGGCCATTTCCTGAAGTGAAGGCTCAGATCACGCTTATAAATTGTTGAAAAAACGTGCATTAACTAGATCTCGATCACGAATTTCGCGATTTCCATCAGGGCTTCGGACTGATGCGTGGCAACGACAGCCGTCCCGCCGGCAGCGAGGTGTTCCCGCAGCCAGTGCGCAACCAGCGCCCGTCCGTCGATATCGAGGTTGGTCATCGGTTCATCGAGAATCCACAGCCGCGCCTGCTGGGCCCGCAGCGCAGCGAGACTGAGCCGCCGCTTCTGTCCTGCCGACAGTGCCCGCACCGGACGCGCCGGCATCGCCTGAAGCCCGACATCGACGAGCAGCGATTCCGGCGAGCGCGCACAATCCCATAGCGCGCAATAGAAAGCGAGATTCTCGATTACGCTGAGATCTTTCTTGATTCCTTCCAGGTGCCCCCGATAAGCGATCTCGGCGCGCTGCTCGAACGGCAGCGCCCGCACACTGCGCCCCGCCCAGCTCACCGTGCCGCCGCCGGGCAGACTGAGCCCGGCGAGAATCCGCAGCAATGTCGTCTTGCCGGCGCCGTTCGGGCCAAGCACGAGCGCGGCTTCGCCCGCGGCAATCGAGAAATCGAGCTGCTCGAACAGGCACTGCTCGCCGCGCCATACGTCGAGCTGCTCCACCTGGAGCGTCGGTTCGGCTGATTGCAAGGCTGACATCCGGGCTTGAGTCGCAGCGGGTGATTATACGGACACGCGGGATCCGTGATTGCGGCGCATTTCACGACTGGCGGGAAGCTGTTTTTCATCGATCGGCCGCAAGTCAGGCAGTTATGGGGTTGTGTTTATGTAAACTCCTGGACTAGACTGCACACGTACGTCAGACGGCGTGCAAAGAGTGCCTGATAAGGCACTAATAATAATAATAATTACTACGGACCAGCGGCGGATCTGAATTTTCACCAGAGCGGGATCACCGGCTCTGGTTTTTTTTTCGAGGTATCGGCGCTAGACGCCGGTCGGCTCGAATTCGAGTCCTGCCTCTTTCAGCGAGCGAAGGTCGAGCCGGCGGCGCATCAGGCGTTTGCCGAACACGATTGTCGCCGGATTCTGATAAACCAGCGCATGGGCCGCTGCCGGGCCGAGGATCGATGTGGCCGCCGCGACGCCTGCGCTGAGCACCGGAGGACGGGAGTCGAGATTGTGTCCGTCACTGGCCAGTACCTTGAAGACATCGAGCGTCAGCAGCTGCCGGGCTCTTTTGCGCGCTGCGCGCCCGAAGTCGCCCGTCAGACTGCCGGCATTGATCTGCAGGTAGCTGCCCGCAGCGAGCAGCGGCTCGAGCTTACCGGCGTCGCGCATGATTTCCTCGTTACGTTCGGGGTGTGCGATCACCGGTCGGATGCGCTGACGCACCAGTCGCTCTATGTAGCGCGCTGCGCCCACCGGTACGTGCGTGGGAGGCAGTTCGAGCAACACGATCTCGTAACCGTCGACGACGCCCAGAAACGGCACCTCCTCGCGCCCGAACATGGCGATGACGCCAAGGTCCAGGCGGACCTCACTCGCCATCGCAACGCGCAGCGGGATATTCGCCTGCAGCAGCGCCTGCCGAAACTCGTCAAAGCGGTGGCGAATCGAGACCTTGTCGTTGTAGTAACGTCCCGGCTGAATATGCGGCGTCGCCACGGCAAACCGAATTCCGTCCGCCACGGCGACGCGCGCCATTTCCAGTGCCGTCGCGAGATCGGCGGGTCCGTCGTCGACTCCGGGGAGGAAATGGCAATGCATGTCGATCATGGATCCATGCATGCCCAAAGCCTTATTGTTATTGTTGTTCCGGCTGCTGGCAGCCCCTGCTCAGGCGTTCAGATCTGCGAACTGCCTGAGGTGTTAACCCGATTGAACACGATTCCGGCGCAGCGTGCGTTGACGCGTTTCAATTTATCGATCTCGGCACGGATTTTGGTGAATTGGCCGGCGCGTGCATCGGCGACCAGTACGACGGCATCTGCAAAAGCCGCCAAAATGCCGGCATCCGGAAAGGCATCGAGCGGCGGGCTGTCGATCACGATGCGCGTGTAATAGCGGGTGCTGAGCTGCATCGTTCTTTCGAAGCGCGTGCTGGTCAGCAGCTCGGGCGCGTTCCGCGGCAGCGAGCCGGTGCGAATCACGTGCAGATTCGGAATACCGGTCAGGGCGAGACAGGAACGAAACGGTGCCGATCGCTCGATGAGCTCGCACAATCCGGCGTCGTAGCGTGGCAATGCGAGCAGGCGACTCAGTGAGGCTTCACGCAGATCGGCATCGACGAGCATGACGCGCTCGTCCCGCGCGAGCGCGGCGGCCAGATTCAGCGCGACAGAGGTCGTGCCTTCGCCGGCGCTGATCGAGGTCACGAGGATGACGGCATTGGAGCGGCTGGTGTCCTGCGCGAATCCGGCAGCGACCGCGCGCATCGCTCTGCAGTAGTGAGGCTCCTGAACGATGCCGCCTGCTGATGCCGCCATCCGCCGCTCCGCGAGCGCTGGAATCCGACCCAGCATCGGCACGTCGGACAGTTGCGACGCCAGTCGCGTCGAGTTCAGACGGTCAGAGCGCCGTGCACTGCGCAGATAAATGACGGCGCAACCCAGCATCGCCACGATCAGGAAGAGCGCAGCGGGCAGCCGCAGCTCAGCGGACGTCGCGAATGCGGCCTCCATCGCAGCCGCCACGATTGCGACACCCGCGGCTGCCCCCAGAATAAGCCATTTGCCGTGCACGATCGCACGCCAGCCACTGTCTAAATCGGAGATTCCTGTTCGCACTGCACGGCGACACCGGTCGGGGTCGGCGTCGATTGTTTTTTCTTGTTATCGAGACGCTGCGTATACCGAACAACTCTACGACAACGCCGCTCCCTTTGCTGTGACGGCCGTAGCACGAATGAGGATTGAATCCTGGCCGGCGCTGGACCAGGATCAATGTCCTGCTGTCTGATATCGGGGAAATATCAACATGCTGGAACTGCTGGCATTTGCGCAACTTTCATCGGCCCTGTTGCGGCTCGACTGTGCTGCACTGCAACGAATCGCATTGCCCGATGCCCGCATTACGGAGGCGGCGCTCGTTCCGGAGGGCGTTTTTGAGCCACCGGGGCGCGCATCCCTGACGCCATCGCGTGCGCGTCGCATGGAGCCGTTGCCGGAGCACTGCCGAGTGTCTATCGTTCTACAGCCCACCGACGATTCGACCATCAACGTCGAGCTCTGGTTGCCGGTCGAAGACTGGAACGGCAAATTCCTTGCGGTCGGCAACGGCGGTTGGGCGGGCAGCATTCAGGGCTACGCCGACATGCAGGAAGCGCTGCGCCGTGGTTACGCCACTGCAGGGACGGATACGGGGCATTCCGCGGCCGACGGCCCGGCCGGGCAGTTCGCGCTCGGCCACCCTGAGAAGCTGGTCGACTTTGCCTACCGGGCAATCCACGACATGACGGTCAAGTCCAAACGCGTGATTCAGGCCTTCTATGCGCCGCAGCTGGAGTATTCGTACTTCAAAGGCTGCTCGACCGGCGGGCGCCAGGCCGTCATGTCTGCGCAACGCTACCCGGGAGATTTCGATGGCATCATCGCCGGCGCACTGGCCAATCGCCATATCCACATGCATGCGGCCGGTGTGCATCGCAGCATCGCACTGACCCGAGCTCCCGAGTACGCGCTCACTGAAGACAAAGCCACATTGGTGAATGACGCGGTGATGGCGCAATGCGATGCGTTGAACGAAGGTTTTCTGAATGACCCGCGCCAGTGTGCATTCAACTTTCGGGCACTGGCCTGTACGAGCGCCGACACGGCCGCGGGCAACCTCTGTCTCACGCGTCCCGAACTCGAGACGGTCCTGGCGTATTACGACGGTACACGCTATGCGGACGGCACGCTGATCTTTTCAGGTCAGGCGCTGGGCAATCCGATTCCTGCCCTGCAGGGCTCCCCGGACGGACCGGGCAGTTTTGCGTTCGACACGATCCGCATTCTCGGCTTTCAGGATCCGGACTACGACTGGCGAGCATTCGATATAGAACGCGATCTGCCAGTCATCGATGCTGCCGTCGGCTGGGTCGACGCGACAGATCCCGATCTGCGGGCCTTCAGGGCACATGGCGGCAAGTTGCTGCTGTATGCGGGATGGCGCGATACCGGCATCACGCCGGAAAACACGATCCTCTACTACGAAAGCGTCCGCGAGGAACTGGGGCCGCAACAGTCAGACTGGATGCGTCTGTTTCTCGCGCCGGGTATGGGTCACTGTCGCGGCGGACCCGGGATCAACACGTTCGATACGCTCAGTGCGCTCGAACAGTGGCGGGAAGCGGGTGTCGCGCCGGACACTCTCGACGGCTCGAATCCACAGACCGGCGTTACACGTCCGATTTGCCCGTATCCGCAGGCCGCGCGCTACAGCGGTTTCGGGACAGTCGGCGATGCTCGAAACTGGTCTTGTGCGGACCCGGAAGACGATCTCTGGTCAGACTGACAGCGCGCGCCGCGTCTGACAATAACGCCGTCTTCGACCGCCGTCGGACGGCTTTTGCGGCCCGATTTGGCTACGCGTCTCAGCGTGTCTTATGCTGATGTCACAACAAGAACGAATGAGGATTTCGTCATCAACCTCATCATGCAAGTCGGCTTCGGACTGTGTGCGGCATCATCCCTGC
>JASFSB010000027.1:0-10341 GCA_050114615.1 Gammaproteobacteria bacterium | reverse complement strand
ATCGGCCGAATGCGCGAGCTCGTGATCGGCGATCCGGCAGAGCTCGCAACTGACCTCGGACCAGTCATCGACAATGACGCCGCGGAGATGCTTCACGAGTATGTGGACGGACTGCGTGAGCGTGTCCTGTTTCGTTGTCCGCTGGCCCGGCGGCATGCCGCCGGACACTATTTTCCGCCGACTTTGATCGAGCTGGATGACGTTTCCCGGCTCACGCGCGAGATCTTCGGTCCCGTGCTGCACGTCGTGCGCTATGCCGCCGAGGAGGTCGAATCGCTGCTCAGCAAACTCAACGCGATCGGTTACGGATTGACGCTGGGCGTTCAGTCGCGTGTCGCTTCGTTCGCGCGTTTCGTGGAGGCGCGTGCGCGAGTGGGTAATATCTACGTGAATCGCGACATGATCGGTGCGGTCGTCGGCGTGCAGCCATTTGGCGGGCTGGGGCTTTCGGGCACGGGGCCGAAGGCCGGTGGACCGCATTATCTGCTGCGCTTCGGCGCCGAGCAGACGGTTTCAGTCAATACGGCCGCCGTCGGCGGTAACGTCGATCTGCTTGCCCTGGAGGATTGAAACCAGACCTTCGATCGATGCGCTAGCCGGCAACCGCAATCGTGGCGACAGCGCTATAGCCGTCGCTGCTGCGCCACGTGTCGGCGATCGCGCCCTGTAGCGTGCCATCGACGAGAAACATATCGTTGTCATTGAATACGGTGCGACGATCGACATGCTGACGATACGGATCCCATGTCGAAAAGACTTCGTCGTTGATTTCATCCGGAAAGAATATCTGCCCGGCGATGACTTCGCGTTCGCTGAGGAATACCTTGAAGTGGATGTGCGGCGTACGTCCGCCGTACCAGCTCGGGTAAATCGTGTCGAAGCTGACGTTTCCGGCTGCGTCGGTAAACTGCGTGCCGCGCAGAAACGTCTCGCCACGGACGTCCGTTGCTACGCCGCCACCCACGCCCGGCTGTGCTTCGTATCCGGAATACAGCCCCGTGCCGTTCGCGTGCCAGACATCGACGCGCGCGTCTTCCAGCGCCGCGCAGCCGTCTGCGGATACCACTTCGATTGCCATGACGAGCGGGGCGCCGGCGTGGCCGTCTGCGATGTCGCTGCGTACGAGCGTCGGGTCGAAATAAAACGGCCCTTCGCCGGAATCTATGGTAAGCACGCATCCGCGAGTTTGCTGCGCAAACGTCGCGAGCGGGCGAAACACGCTGACGGCACCGATACCGGTCATGACCGTACGGCGTGTGAATGAGCGGCTTCGCGGACGCCAGACTGCAGAGCGATTCCGGTGATACATAAGTGCCTCTCAAAGATTGAACAGCTTGACCGCGTTGGCACCCCGAATGCGCCGCGCGGTCAGACTCGGGAGTGAATCCACACGTGCCAGACAGCCGGTCATGTCGCCGATCGGATGTGGATAATCCGACCCGAACAAGACGCGATCCGCCGATCCGGCAACTTCGATACACAGATTCAGTGCAGACGGGTCATACAGAACCGCGTCATAAAATATTCGGCGCAGGTAGCTGCTGGGCTTCTCGCTGATTGTCTCTTTCGCTGCCGACATGTTCTCGTGGCAAAAATCGAGGCGGCCGACCAGATACGGTAATGCGCCGCCGCCATGTGCGGCGATGATTTTCAGATTCCGGTAGCGGTCGAGAAAGCCGTCGAGAATCATGCGAGTAATGGCCAGTGACGTGTCCATCGGAAAACCGATAGCCGGTACGAGCCCATACCTGTCCAGGTGCATTTCCCGTGCGCCCTGCGGCGTCGCCGGGTGCACGAGAACCGGCAACCCGCGCTTGTCGATTTCCTGCCAGATTTTCGCGAATTTCGGATCCGTGAGGCTCGCGCCACTGATGTTTGCGATAACCATGACGCCGACCGCACCCGAACGCATGCAGCGGTCTAGCTCTTGCAATGCGAGCAGTTCATACTGCCATGGAAGCGAGGCGAGCCAGCTGATGCGGTCCGGACGGATGCTCTGCTGCTCAGCCATCGAATTGTTGACGATTCGGGCAGCCTGCAGGCTGACCTCGGCATCGCCGAAGTAGGCGTTTGGACATGTCAGCGATACGATGGCCATGTCGACACGCGCGGCATCCATATCCGTAATGCGTTGTTCATAATCCCACATGGGCGGAGTCAGCGTAAAGAACGGAGCACCGTGCATGCAGATGACATCTTCGCCGCTGCGCGCAACGTCGCGCGAATATAATGGGCCTCCTCTTTCGCCGAGTAGATAAAGATACTCGCGGGTCAGCATGTGGGTATGGACATCGACTACAGACACAGGTCTCACCGCCTGAAGCAAAGCGCGTTGGTTCGCACTCCCCGAGTCTACTGAAGGCGCGGCGCATCACAAAGTTTTCAATGCATGGACGTAGGCCTGGCTGGATTCGCTGAATGACCGGATATCGGAAACTTCTTCCTGGTGTTAGCGCCGTTTGTCTGATGATGTCCGGTCATTTCGACGTTGCCATCGCAGACGTCGTCATCGAAGGAATCGACGGCGAACTCGAAGCCAATGTCCTGGCTTTGATGCGACTCGACGAGCAGGATTGTGACGCTCCGGCTCGAAGAATCCAGGCCGAGTTCGATGGCGCACGGCAGGAAGTCCGCCTTGCGCTGGAAGCCTTCGGCTACTACGAACCGACGATCGAAGCGACGCTCGCATTCTCACAGGATTGCTGGGAAGCTCGCTTTGCGGTTCAGACAGGCGAACGCGTGATGTTGCAGGACGTTCGAATCGAGCTGCGCGGGGATGCGCAAACGGATGCTGCGTTCGCTGAGCTCGTAGCGGAGTCGACACTCCAGCAGATGCGTCCGCTTGTGCACCGCGACTACGACGCACTGAAACAGGCGTTGCGTGCGCTGGCGATCGAGCGCGGCTATCGTGATGCGCAGTTTGCCGAAGCCAGTATCGATGTCTATCCGGACGAGCGCATCGCGAATATTTCCGTTGTATACGATTCCGGGCGCCGCTATCGGTTTGGCGCGATCGAGCTCGACGAAGGCTATCTCGATTCGGATTTACTGAGCAGTTATGTCAACGTTGCTCCGGGCGCGTACTACGACAGCCGACGTCTCGCGGAAGGGCGCCTGGAACTGATCAACAGTGGCTATTTCGACGCAGTGTCGATCGAGCCAGGATTGCCGGACAGAGAACGGCTCGAGATCCCCGTGACGATAAGACTGACGCCCTCGGCGCGGGCTCAGATCAGTTACGGTGTCGGTTTTTCCACCGATACGGGTCCGAGATTCCGGTTCGGCAGGAGTATCCGGCGTCTGAATGCAGCCGGCCATCAGCTCAATGTAAACGGTCTGTTCTCTCCGGTCGTCGTCGAGGTGAGCGCCAACTATCGTTTGCCCTATGGCGATCCGCGTTCTGAGTGGATCAGCCTCGATGTCGGCGGTATTCGGGAAGAAACGGATACGGCGACGAGCCGCAGTCTACAGATCGGTGCGCGCAGGGTCGTTACCCGGTCATCGATCTGGACCCGTACGGATTTGCTGGCGTTACTCGTCGAGGATTTCGACATCGCCTCGCAGTCGGGCCGTTCGCGTCTGTTCACGCCGGGTGCCGAGTGGGTCCGCCTGCAGGCGGATGATGCGATTCGCCCGGATCGAGGCTCGCGCATTCAGTTCGAGCTACGCGGTGCAAGTGACTCGCTCGGCTCCGACACGGATTTCGTTCAGCTGACCCTGACCGGTAAGTGGATCTGGCCGGTGCTTCGCACGAGCAGGCTGCTCGTACGCGCCGAAGCCGGAAGGATCTGGTTCGACACGTTTACCGATCTTCCACCTTCGGTGCGGTATTTTGCCGGCGGCGATTACAGCGTACGCGGCTATGATTTCGAAACGCTGGGGCCGGTCAACGAACTCGGTGAAGTCATCGGCGGGTCGAGGCTGTTCACAGCGAGCGTCGAGTTCGAGAAACAGCTCAAGCCGGCCTGGTCGATGGCGGTTTTTTCCGACGTCGGTAATGCGTTCAGCGATTCACACGCCGATCTGTATGCGAGTTTCGGCCTTGGGGCACGATGGCGTTCCCCGCTCGGTCCGGTGCGCATCGATATCGCCAAACCACTGGATGGCGTCGACCAGGGCCTTCGGCTGCATGTAACTTTGGGGCCAGACCTGTGAGGCGGCTTCGCTTCGTCGCTGGTATCGCTGCGAGTCTGGTCGTGCTCGTTGCGCTCGTCGTGTTGGTGGCGGTGATGCTGTACAACAGTGAAGCGTTTGCGCGCTGGTTGCTGACGAGCGTTGCTGCGCGCAGCGACGGTGTACTGCGGGTCGAGTCCGTCTCCGGCACATTTGGCAGCGGCCTGCAAATCGACACAGTTGCGGTCAGCCTCGAGTCGGGAAGCGCGACCGCAAGCGGTGTCGAACTGCAGCTGGACTGGCGCAGTCTCATTGCACGTTCCGTGATACTCGACGTGCTGCACATTCAGCGGCTCGAGGCAGCGCCCGCACAGGGCGGTGCAGTTTCGAGTGATGTCAGGCCGGCTGAGCTGTCGATGCTCGTGCTGATTCGAGATCTCGCGCTGGGGCAGGTGGTCGTCTCATTGGACAGTTCGGAGTATTCGATTCGCGATACGTCGCTGGAACTGCGCCTTTTGCGGAATCGACTCGAACTGAACAGCCTCGCAGCCGAGTATGAGGAGCTGGACCTCAGCGGAAACCTTGCGCTGACGCTCGCCGAAACACTTGCGATAGAAGGCACACTGTGTGTGGATGGCACGGTCTTCGATGAGCGCGCCTCAGGGTGTATCGATGCAGACGGCACGTTGCAGGCGCTGCAGCTCGATGCAATATTTCGCTCGCCATTCGCCTTCGAAGGCGGCGGCACCGTTGCGCTTGCCGCAGACGGGCCGGTCGAATTCGAGGCGTCGTGGCAGGATGCGGCGGTTTCTGCTGTCGGGAATGTCACCAGTCCCGAGGGTACGCTGCAGCTTGGCGGAACGTGGTCGCGTCCGGTAATCGAGGCGGCTGGTGCCGTCACATACGCGGATCAGCCGGCCGAGTTTGCGATCAGTGCCGCGCTCGGCGCCCAGGGCATCGAGCTTGCGACGCTGCGACTCGCTCAGGGAGACGTAACGGCCGAATTCACGGGTCAGCTGGCCCGCACGCTCGACAGTGGCGATTTGGCGCTCGAGTTGCGCAACGTCGATCCCCAGCGATGGATCCCGGAGTGGCCGGGATCCATCGATGGCTCGGCCGGAGTGAGCTTTCGCGTTCAGCCTGATCTGGCGATTGGTGTCCGCGATATCGTCGCGCGAGGTGAGATACGAGATTACCCCGTCGCGGCACTCGGCGCGTTGAGCTTCGGGAATGAGATTGTGACGATCGAAAGACTGCAGATCGTTTCGCGATCGGACGAGATCGTGCTGGCCGGACGTATCGGCGACGATCTCGACGTCGAGCTCGAGGCATCGATCGCCGATCTTGGACTCGTTGGCAGTGATTTCGGGGGTGAGCTCTCGGCTGAGCTTCGGGTCACCGGCACTCGAGCGCAGCCATCTGTCCGAGGCGCCATTGACCTGGCCGATTTCCGGTCTGGCGAGCTGGGAGCGGAGACGCTTCGGATCACGGGCAACGCCGGGCTCGCCTCGGACGACCCGTTCGAGCTGTCGGGTAGTGCAATCGGCGTCCAACTGGCCGGCGCAGCGCTCGACAGCGTGACCGCCAGCGTCACCGGCACTGCGGCTGCGCATCGTCTCGAGGCGCAGCTCGCGGCGGATGTCTGGTCCTCGCGCCTCGTCAGCACCGGTTCGATCGATGGGCGTGACTGGAGCGGGCGAATAAGCGAGCTCGATGTCGTTCCCGGTGAGCTGGGATTCTGGCGGCTGCGGGTTCCGGCCGACGTTCGCTATGGCACAGCGGGATATTCGGTTACCGAGCTGTGTCTGACTCATGAGATATCGAGCGTCTGCGGGGCCGTTTCGGTCGCGGGCACGAGCGCGGACACGCTGGAGGTCTCTGCCGTCAATTTCGATGTGAACATACTTGCGCCGTTCATCCCGCCGAACCTGCGTGCGAAAGGACTGGTCAACGCGAACGGTATGCTGACGAACTTTGCGGCCGATCCACGCGGTCGGATCGAGTTCGGGGCAATGGACGCGCAAATAGATCTGCAGCTGGCGGAAGGCGTCACGCTACCGATTCCGCTGGCTGAGCTGGAGCTCGCAGCGCTGCTCGATGATGACGGCGCAAGCTTGTCCGTGCATGTGGATGCCGCGGAGGCAGGCAGTGCCGAAGCAGCACTGGTCGTCGACAATCCGCTCGGGGACGAATCACCGCTGCAGGGCAGCCTCGACGTCGAATGGCGCGATGTAGCGGCGCTGTCGCTTCTGAGCCCTGATATCGATGGCGTGCAGGGGCGTCTCGACGCGAATCTCAATGTAGGTGGGACGCTGGCGATGCCGGAACTCGGCGGCTCCCTGATCTGGTCTCAGGGCGCACTGGAAGTGCCGGCCTGGGGACTCCTCGTCGATCAGGTACAGGCCTCGATCGCCGCACCTGAGGGTCGTGAGGCCGTCTTTTCCGCCACCGGGCTCGTTGATGGAACGCCGCTGGAGGTCGGCGGAACCGTGCTGCTGGACCCCGAACAGGGCTGGCCGATGCAGCTCGAGCTCAGTGGCGAAGATCTGTCTCTCGTCCAGCTTGCCGATATCGAAATGCGTGTGTCGCCGAATCTCGAGGCAAGCGTCCGGCTGCCGGATATCGACGTACAGGGGAGCGTTGTAGTGCCCTATGCACGAATTCGCGATGTCACTTTGCCGCAGCAGGCCGTCGTGCCGTCGCCGGATACGATCGTTCACGGAGCGGCGTTGGATGATCGCGGGCGACCGCTCAATGTGGTCGCCGATCTGGCGCTGGAGCTGGGTGACGACGTGACGTATCAGGATGCGAACCTGAATGCTGCAGTGACCGGCCGCCTGGACCTCGATTATCGGTCCGGCCAGGGAGCCGCTGCCCAGGGCGCGCTGACGCTGACGGGCGAATACAACGCCTATGGGAATCCTCTGGCGCTGCAGCGCGGACAGCTGATATTCGTCGGCCCATTGAACGACCCGTCGCTCGACATTCTCGCTGTTCGGGAAATTGGTGAGGTCTCCGCCGGCGTGCAGCTGACCGGGACGCTGCGGTCGCCGATCACAACGTTGTTTTCGGAGCCGGCGATGAGTGAGACTGATGCTTTGAGCTGGCTGTTGTTCGGGCGGCCGCTCGATAGTACGCGCGGAGCCGAGGCGGACGTCGTGCGCAATGCGGCATTGTCGATGGGGCTGCAGCAGGCTTTGCCGTTCATCGAGCGCATTGGCGAATCATTGCGGCTCGATGACTTTGCCATACGTACAACGGAGACTGATACGGGGGCGCTGATGGCAGGCAAGTACCTGAATCCGAATCTCTATTTCCGGTACAGCTACGGTTTGTTCAATCGAATTGGTGGTCTGCTTCTCAGATACCGGATCAATGATCAGTTTAGTCTCGAGACTCGATCCGGTGAGCACAATTCGATGGATCTGCTGTACACGCTCGAAAAGGACTGAGGAAGCCGATTCGGATGAAGAGTGTCATTCGCGTCCGGCAGGGGCGGCCGTTTCCGCCCGGCGCATCCGTCGCCGACGATGGCGTCAATTTTTCGCTGTTCAGTCGGCACGCGAGCGCGGTCACGCTCGTCATTTACGCCGACGCCGAAAGCAGTTCAGCACTGCATATCGTTCCGCTTTCGCCGGAGCGTCAGCGCGAGCGCTTCATCTGGCATGTCTTCATAGAAGGTCTGGCGCCGGGTGTCTGGTTTACCTGGCGTGTGGCAGGTCCGGACGATCGTAGCAACGGCCACGCTTATGAATATCGCCGCGAACTCCTCGATCCGCATGCACGTCGGGTCGGCGTATCGCTTTGGCGTCGCGAAGCCGAGGCACCGGATTGGGGCGCGGTGCGCGGCCAGGTGCTCGATGACGAGCCATTCGACTGGGATGGCGATACGCCGCTGACCCGAGCGCGCGAAGACGAGATAATCTATGAACTGCACCTGCGAGGATTCACTCGCCATCGCAGCGCCGGCGTTGCTTCTCCTGGCACGTTTTCCGGCCTGCTCGATAAAGTTTCTTACCTCAGCGAGCTCGGCGTTACAGCCGTCGAGCTGTTGCCTGTTACGGCCTTCGACGTTCTGGACGTGCCGCCGGAAGTCGCTGCGGCCGGCCTGCAGAATTTCTGGGGCTATAGCCCCCTGGCCTACAAAGCCCTGCACCCCGGCTATGCGGCTTCATCCGATATCCGGCGCGAGTTTCGGGAATTGGTCAAGGCGCTGCACAGTGCAGGCATTGCCGTCATTCTCGATGTGGTGTTCAACCATACCGCCGAAGGCGGGCCGGATTCACCCGCGATCAGCTTTCGCGGTATCGATAATCGTATTTACTACCAGCTCGACGTCGATCAGCCGGCGATGTACCGGGATTACACCGGCTGCGGGAACTCGCTGAACTGCAATCACCCGATCGTTTCGCAATTCATCGTAGACTGCCTCGAATACTGGGTGCGCGATTTTCACGTCGATGGTTTCCGTTTCGACCTTGCCAGCGTCATGACGCGAGACGAGCAGGGCGAACCCGACGAGCATGCCAGGGTGATCTGGCAGATCGAACAATCCGCCGTGCTGCGCGATCGAATCCTCATTGCCGAGCCCTGGGATGCCGTCGGCCTTCACCAGGTCGGGGCATTTCCCGGCTTTGCCTGGTCGGAATGGAATGATCGGTATCGCGACGTCGTGCGTTCCTTCCTGCGCGGCGACGGTGGCATGATCGGCGAGGTGGCAACACGGATCGCCGGCAGCAGCGATCTCTATGCACATGCCGGGAAGCGCCCCGGACACAGCATCAACTTCGTCACATGTCACGATGGCTTCACGCTTGTCGACCTGGTCAGTTACAACCACAAGCACAATGACGCCAACGGCGAATTCAACGCCGACGGACACGATCACAACGTCAGCTGGAATTCCGGAGCCGAAGGGCCCACCGACGACCCGCAGATCGTCAGTCTGAGGCTCCGGCGAGTACGTAATTTCGTTGCCGTATTGCTGTTGAGTCAGGGTGTGCCGATGCTCAACGCGGGCGATGAGCGTCTGCGCACTCAAAACGGTAACAACAATGCTTACTGCCAGGATAATGAGCTGTCATGGATCGACTGGGCCGACGATTCACAGCGCAGCGCAATGCTGCGCTTCGCACGCAGGATGATCGCCCTGCGCAGGCGTCATCCGAGCCTGCGGCGCCGCGAGTTTATCGTCGCGGACGACAGCGAGTCCCCGACGCTGCATTGGTTCGGGCGCACTCTGGAGGTGCCGGACTGGCATGATCACGAGTCCCGCGTCCTGTGTTTCCGGCTTTCCGGATGTACGCCGGAAGAGCCCGCACTGTGCGTGCTGATGAATATGGATCAGCGCGACCATCGTTTGCCGCTTCCCGAAGGAGCATGGAAACGCATCGTCGATACATCGCTGGAGCCGCCAGAGGATATTGCTGACGCTTCATCCGCATCGGTCATCAGTGACAGCTACGAGGTTGCTTCTCATGCTGTCGTTGTTGCCGAAGCCGTTACGCTCGCTGGATGACAATGGCGGCAAGCGGAGGAATTCGCACTCGCAGTGAGCAGGGTTGCCCCATGTGCGGTACTGCGTCTGCGTGCAAAATGCCACCGTTACCGAAATTCGATCCGCCATAAAACTCGGAATCAGTGTTCAGTAATTCGCGATACTGCCCGTCGAACGGGACGCCGATGCGATATTCGTCACGCGGTACCGGCGTGAAGTTGGCGACGGCAAACAGGTGTTCGTCTTCGTGGCATCTGGCGAAGCTCAGTATCGAGTTTTCCCGATCTTCCCACGATAGCCAGTAAAAGGAATGGCCGTCGGAGTCCTGCTGCAATGCGGCATGTCGCCGGTACAGCTGATTGAGGTCACCAACCAGACGGGTCACGGCAGCGTGCGCGGCGTTTTCCAAAAGGTGCCAGGGCAGCGCAGCATGGTGATTCCATTCATCGGGCTGACCGAATTCGCAGCCCATGAACAGCAGCTTCTTGCCTGGATATAGCCACTGAAAAGCGAGTAACAGTCTCAGGTTCGCAAATCTTTGCCAGTGATCGCCCGGCATGCGGCCAAGCAGAGAACGCTTTCCGTGCACGACCTCGTCGTGCGACAGCGGCAGAAAGAAGTTCTCTGAAAAGGCATACATCGGCCCGAATGTCAGCAGGTTGTGGTGGTAACTGCGATGCACCGGGTCCAGCTTCATGTACTCCAGCGTGTCGTGCATCCAGCCCATATTC
>JASFSB010000026.1:0-10431 GCA_050114615.1 Gammaproteobacteria bacterium | reverse complement strand
AGCGACCGCGGCCATCGTCGAAGCCGCGCCGCAGCGATTCGACACGAATGCGAGGGCCCGGCGGCGGATCGTCGCGCAGAGCGCTCGGACGCGGCGGCTGCGCGCGCTCGTAGCCGGCCGGCACGGGGCAGCCGGGTATCATTTGCCCGTGCACGGCGCCGGCTGCCAGCACGAGGCATGCCGCGCGCGCTAATGCCCCCATGCTTCGCCCTGTGTCGGAGACGGCACGCGTCTCAGGCCGTGTTCACCTGCAGCGGTCCGTGCGACTGGTCGCGCCCGCTTGCTGCGTTGACGATCTGATCGGGCGTCACTGGTATGCGATTGAAATAGTGCCCGCCGAGCGCATCGGAGATCGCGCAAAGCAGCGCGGTGGAACCCGCGCCCATGACCGGCTCGCCGATGCCCTTCGTACCGAGCGGACTTTGCGGATCCGGCTGGTCGACCGCGTCGGCGCGCATGACCGAAGGCACATCCAGATAACTTGCCGGTTTGGCCTGATAAAGTCCCACACAGCCGGGCAGACCGTTTTGCGGATCGTAGATCTGACGTTCCAGCGTCGCCATGCCGAAGCCCATGACCGCGCCGCCTTTGATCTGAGTATGCAGGCTCTGAGGGTGGATGACCGTCCCGCAATCGGCAACGGCGAGGTAATCGAGAATCTCGAACTTGCCGGTTTCGACATCGAGCTCGATTTCGATGAATCCGGCGACGAAGGCAGCCGGCGCACCGGTGATCGGCAGATTATCGCGCGCGACGCCGACCAGCCCCGTGCCAGCCAATGCGGCAGCGGAAGTCGCCGTCATCGGATTGATGTCCTCGGGCAGCTCGTGAGCATCGAACCTGCCGCCGAGCTCGATTGCACGCTGCGCCGCCTGGGCAAACGTCAATCCTCGCTCGCTGTCGTCCGCAGCGAATACCCGTTCGTCGGCAACCTCGTAGTCCTCCGGCGACCCGCCAAGATCCATCGCCGCGATCTCTTTGAGCTTGTTGACTGCATCGACGGCCGCAACGTAATTCGTCCGCGCCATCGTGAAAGACGTGTTGCTGCCGAACTGGGCGATATTCCACGGCAGATGTTTACGCGTATCACCGCGTTCGATGACGCAATTTTCCCATTTGGCGCCGAGCACTTCCGCAGCAATGCGCGCCGTGCCCGTATGCGAGTACGTGCCGAGATTACCGACGCCGGTATGAATATGCACTTTGCCGTCGGGCATGATGCGCAGCAGGCCGTCGAATCCCGTGAATCCGGCCGGGTGGAACGCCTGGCCGACTCCGACACTGCGCACTTTCGAGCCATTGCGCTGCCCGCTGGCGGCCGCCTTCGTCTGCCAGTCGAACGCCGCCGCACCCTGTGCGAGCGCCTCCTGGAGATAGCTGCTCGTTACCGGCACCCGCGCCTCACCGAAACGCCCTTCACGCTCCGGTGCATTGATGCGGCGAATCTCGAGCCGATCGATGCCGAGCGTGCGTGCCGCCTTGTCGATCAGCGGCTCGACCGCCGAAACAGTCTGATTGTGCCCGGGCCCGCGCTGTGCGGCGCGCGGTGGCGTATTCGTCTGCACGGCGATGCCACGCCAGCGCATGGCCGGCGGCTGGTAGAGAATCGAGATCGTCTCACCCGCAGAGGTCCAGTCCGGAAAACCGACTGTCGCGCCGTTTTCCTGCACGATATAGACGTCGGCAGCCGTAATGCGGCCGTCTGACGTGAATCCGAGCCGAATGCGGCCCTGGAAACCGGTACGCGCCATCCCGAGGAAGTACTCCTCGGCACGTGAAATGCGCATCATGACCGGACGCCCGATTTTCTTCGACATGTGCGCCGGAATCGCCATCGTCGGATAGGCGGTCGCCTTCGAGCCGAAGCCGCCACCGCACGTCTCTGCAACGTATACGAGTTCATCCGGCGTCACGCCGACGAAGCGCGCCAGATCGGGAACGATGAAGCTCTGACTCTGCGTCGAGCCGAAGATAAAGCACTTGCCGTTTTCCCAGTACGCGGCCGCGGTACGCGGCTCCATCGAATGGTGCGACATCCCGGCCGTCACGAATGTCTCGTCGAGCACCAGATCGGCCGCTTCGAAACCGGCTTCGATATCGCCGTAAGACCATTCCGCGCCGGGCTCGCCCGTCGGCAACTGGCCTTCGCTGACATTTGCGAAATCTGCGGCCGACCATTTCAGGCGGCGAATCGACGGCGGGCCTGTCAGACGATTGTCGACGACATTGCCGTCGCTGCGCGCATCGGGACCGCCGGGGAAAAGACTCTCGAGCGGGTCGAACGTGAACGGCAGGGGCTCGTATTCGACCCGAATCGCCTCAATTGCGTTATGCGCAGTCGTCTCATCGACGGCAGCGACAGCCAGGATCGGCTGACCGATGAACATCGGCGTATCGCTCAAAATCGGATCGGCCGGTGACGGCATCGACGGTACTTCGTCGGCGCGCAGGATTCCGACGACGCCGGGCATCGCTTCGGCCGCGGAAGTATCCACGCTGACGACCCGGGCATGCGGCATCGGACTCGTCAGCAGCCGGCAAAACACCATATTGTCGAAGCGGAAATCTTCCGAGTATTTGGCCCGACCCGTGACCTTGCCGTGAACGTCGGGTGGAACGAAGTCGTTACCTAGCAGCCTGTAAGCCATAACGGGTTCACCTCCGCCTGCAGATGGATGGCGCTTATGTTTCCGGCCGAAGCCCTGAAACGTATACCATACCACCCTTAACAGTTAACAGGCAGGGAGTTAGGGGATGGCAACAGCCGGCGACCCGTGGGGTAACAACGTATTAGTGGACTTCGAGGACGGCATCGCCTGGGTGCGATTCAATCGGCCGGACAAGAAGAACGCCATGAGTCCCGCACTCAACGCGGAAATGCGGGATACCGTTTACGCGCTGGCCACGGACGATCGCTGCGGAGTGTTCGTTTTGACGGGCCAGGGCGATGCCTTCTCTGCCGGAATGGATCTGAAGGAGTATTTCCGCGAGACGGACAATGCCCCTGCGACAACGCTGATGAACGTGCGCCGCACGGCCGAGGACTGGCAGTGGCGTCGGCTGCGCGATTACCCTAAGCCGAGCATAGCGATGGTCAACGGCTGGTGCTTCGGCGGCGCGTTCACACCGCTGGTCGGCTGCGACCTCGCGATCGCTGCCGATGAGGCGGTATTCGGATTATCGGAGATTAACTGGGGCATCCTGCCTGCCGGCAACGTCACGAAGGCGACAATCGAAACGATGGGTTACCGCAACGCGCTCTACTACACGATGACCGGTGAAAGTTTTAACGGTAAGAAAGCCGCCGAGCTCGGCCTGGTCAACGAATCGGTACCGCTCGCGCAGCTCGAGGATCGCACGCGCGAGCTCGCTCGCGTGCTGCTTTCGAAGAACCAGGCCGTACTACGTAACGCCAAACTCGCGATGAAGCGCGTACGGTCGATGGACTGGGATACCT
Organism: Gammaproteobacteria bacterium; assembly: GCA_050114615.1. Lineage (GTDB taxonomy): Bacteria > Pseudomonadota > Gammaproteobacteria > Steroidobacterales > Rariloculaceae > JAHEEO01. Next base: position 6,974 of record JASFSB010000026.1, on the reverse strand, counting down.
CCGCGGACTACCTCTACGCCAAACTCGCCGAAGCGCTGTACCTGGGTGGGGCGGAGAATCGCGAGAACGCAATGAAGGCCTTTCTGGACGACAAGCAGTTCAAACCCGGCGTTCAGCACTTCGACGGCACCAGGTAGCGCAGGAACACACGATCCGGGGGGATGCAGATGGCCAGGTTAATTCAGTCAGTCGCAGCCTGTGCGATGGTTACCTGCGTGACGACAGGCGCCTTTGCGCAGGCCGACACGAACCGCACGCAGCTGCCGGTCGCGGACTGGCCGACCAACGGCGGCAATCTCTATAACCAGCGGCATTCGCCGCTGACTCAGATCAACCGCGACAACGTGGCCGATCTCAGGGGCGTGTGGCGCGCGCGCCTCGACGGATCCGGCGTCGACACGAAGTACTCCGGCGAAGCCGAGCCGATCGTCTACGATGGCGTGCTGTACATCATCACCGGCGCGGATGATGTCTTCGCAATCGACGTCACCTCCGGCGAGCGACTGTGGAAATACGAGGCCGGTCTCGACCCGGCCAATGACGTCGTATGCTGCGGCTGGACGAGCCGCGGCGTGGGCATCGGCGAAGGCAAAATCTTCGTCGGCCAGCTCGACGGCCAGCTAAAGGCACTCGATGCGCGCAGCGGCGCCGTCGTGTGGTCGGTGCAGGCGGAAGACTGGCAGGAAGGCTACAGCATCACTTCGGCGCCGCTGTACTACGACGGTCTCGTGATCACGGGCTTTGCCGGCGCCGAATACGGTACGCGCGGACGGGTGAAGGCGTACAACGCGGACGACGGCAATCTCGTCTGGACCTTTTATACGGTCCCCGGGCCCGGCGAATTCGGTCATGACACCTGGCCGGAAGACAACGAAGCGTGGCGCGACGGCGGTGCGACCGTGTGGCAGACGCCGGCGGTCGATCCCGAGCTCGGCCTGCTGTATTTCTCGACCGGCAATCCCGGCCCGGACTTCAACGGTGCCGTGCGCCCCGGCGACAACCTGTTCTCTGCATCGATCGTCGCCGTGGACGCGAAGACCGGCGAATATCGCTGGCACTTCCAGCAGGTTCACCACGACATCTGGGACCTCGACGGGCCGAGCCCGGTCGTGCTGTTCGACATCGAAATCGACGGCGAGCTGCGTAAGGGGCTTGCACAGCCCAGCAAGACCGGCTGGGTGTATATCCTCGATCGCACCAACGGTGAACCGCTGGTCGGCATCGAGGAGCGGCCGGTACCGCAGGATCCGCGCCAGGCGACCGCCGCCACACAGCCCTATCCGCTCGGTGACGCATTCGTACCGCAGCACATCGACATTCCGCCGGAAGGCTATACGCTCGTCAACGGCGGGCGAATCTTTACGCCTTACTGGACCACCGCCCAGGTTGCCAAACCCTCTCTGCTCGGCGGTGCAAACTGGCCACCGAGCTCCTACGATCCCGGCAGCGGTTATCTGTTCGTCTGTGCGTCCGACGACATCAGTGTGTTCACGGCCGAGGACATCGACGACGCTCGTCCGCCTGCCGGCGATCTGTACGTTGCCGGCAGCTTTGGCTCAACATCGATTCCGGCGATGGGCACGCTGACGGCGCTGGACATGCGCACCAACAGGATCGTCTGGCAGCAGCAGTGGGCCGATCGCTGCTACAGCGGAACGGTCAATTCAGCCGGCGGGCTGTTGTTCGTGGGCCGCAACGACGGTCGACTGACGGCACTGAATTCGAGCGACGGCTCGCTGCTGTGGGAATTCCAGACCGGCGCCGGCATGAATTCGACAGTCAGCGTATTCGAGCATGAAGGCACCCAGTACGTGGCGGCCTACTCGGCCGGCAATCTGTTTGCCGGATCGGCGAAGGGCGACAGCGTCTGGCTGTTTTCGCTCGATGGGGAACTCGAACAGGCGCCGGCGCCGAATACCGCGATGCTGCTGACACAGGCTGCCGAAGGTGAAGCCGACCTGATCAGCGGCGCTGAGGTGTACGACACTGCCTGCCTGTTCTGCCACGGCGAGCAGGCCGAAGGCGGACACGGCGGCGGACCGAGCCTTCAGGCGCTGGCGAGCGTCGGCACCGCGACGCTGATCGTGTCTGAAGGGCGCAACGAAATGCCGCCTTTCGGCGCTGCGCTGACCCCGGAACAGATACGGGACGTGGTCGCCTACGTGTTCGAGGAATTCAGCGAATAACGTATGACGGCAATCAGCAGGCAACGAAAGACATTTCGCGTTACTGCGGGTGCGCTCGCCGGATTCGCCCTGGTGGCGCTGCTGAGCGCATGCGCGTCCACCGGCGGCGGGCGACGTGGCGCGCCGCACCCGTGGACTGCGCTGCCTGTGACGCAGTGGCCGACCAATGGCGGTGACTACTTCAATCGACGCTACTCGCCGCTGAGCCTCATCAATCGCGACAACGTCGGCGAGCTCAAAGGTGTCTGGCGGACACATCTCAACGGCAGCGGCATCGGGCCGCAGTATTCCGGCGAGGCTCAGCCGCTCGTCGTTGGCGATACGATCTACGTCGTGACCGGCGCAGACGACGTCTTCGCCCTGTCGATCGAGACCGGCAGCATCCTGTGGTCCTACGAAGCGAATCTCGATGCGGAAAACGCTGCAGTTTGCTGCGGCTGGACGTCGCGTGGCGTCGGTCACGGCGAGGGGCGCATTTTCGTCGGGCAGCTCGACGGCAAACTGGTCGCGCTCGATGACTCCACCGGCGAAGTCATCTGGAGCGTCCAGGCCGAGCGCTGGCAGGAAGGCTATACGATTACCAGTGCGCCGCTTTACTACGACGGTCTCGTCATTACCGGTTTCGCCGGCGGCGAGCGTGGCATTCGCGGCCGCGTCAAGGCGTTCGACGCCGGCACCGGTGAGCTCGAGTGGACCTTTTATACGATTCCAGGCCCCGGCGAGATCGGGCATGAGACCTGGCCGCAGGACAACGACCTGTGGATGGACGGTGGCGCAGCGGTCTGGCAGACGCCAGCGGTCGATCCCGAGCTCGGCCTGATCTATTTCTCGACCGGCAATCCCGGACCCGACTACAACGGCAGCCTGCGCGCCGGCGACAATCTGTTTGCGACGTCGATCGTTGCGCTCGACGCCGGCACAGGTGAATACGTATGGCATTTTCAACAGGTCCATCACGATATCTGGGACTACGATGCGCCCGCGCCGGTCGTGCTGTTCGACATCGAGCTGGACGGGCAACTGCGCAAAGGGCTTGCGCAGGCAAGTAAAACCGGCTGGGTCTATATTCTCGATCGCACAAACGGCGAACCGCTGATCGGCATCGAAGAACGTCCGGTGCCGCAGGAACCACGCCAGGCGACTGCAGCGACACAACCGTATCCGCTTGGCGATGCGTTCGTTCCGCAGTCGATCCCAATCGCGCCTGAAGGCATCGAACTCGTCAATGAAGGCCGAATCTTCACGCCATTCTGGACTGACAAACCGGTGCTGATGAAGCCCGGCCCGCCGGGCGGCGCCAACTGGCCGCCGACAGCCTATGATCCCGGCACCGGTTATCTCTTCGTCTGCGCGACTGACCGGCCATGGGCGTACATCAGCGAAGACGTCGACGATGCACGACCTCCGGAAGGTGAAAGCTACGTCGGCGGAGGAATCGGTGGATTCTTTGGACGCAGCTTCGGCGTATTCGCTGCAATCGACATGCACACGAACGAACTGGCCTGGCAGCAGTTGTGGCCGGACGTCTGCTATAGCGGCGCGCTCGCTACCGGCGGCGACCTCGTGTTCACGGGCCGCAGCGACGGGCGACTGACGGCGCTGGATTCGCACACGGGCTTGTCGCTGTGGGAGTTCCAGACAGGCGCCGGCATGAACGCACCGGCGACGACCTTCGAATACCAGGGCCGGCAATATGTCGTCGCCCTGTCGGCCGGAAATCTTTTCGCGGGATCGGCCAAAGGCGACAGCGTCTGGTTGTTCGCGCTCGACGGCACACTCGAGCCGGTCGAGCCCGGTCGCGTCGCGCCACCGCCGCCACCGCCTCCGCCGCCCCCTGAACCGGTGGCCGATCTGCGCAACGGCGCGAGCGTCTTTCAGTCGATCTGTGCGTTTTGCCACGGTGACGACGGGCGCGGCGGCACCGGCGGCGGCACGAGTCTGCACAACACGACGGCCGTCGAGGAGATCATCACGATGGTGACCGAAGGCCGGAACATGATGCCGAGCCTCGCCGGCGCCCTGAGTGAGGATCAGATTCGCGACGTTGCGGCTTACGTTATCGATCGTTTCGGCAGCGATGAATAGCAGCGGGTCAGGCCCTGCCCTGCATCTGACGGTGCTCAGTCTGGCCTATTCGTCCTGGTCGATGCGGCCGTGGCTCGTACTGAGGCATGCCGGCGCCGACTTCGAACTGCGTTCTGTCGAGCTCGAATACATGCAGGGTCAGGCCGACGGCACGGACTCGCTCGAATCGCGCCGCGCGCTGGGCAGCGTGCATGGCCTGTTTCCGGTACTGCGCGTAGCCGGCACGGCGATTCACGAATCACTCGCGATCTGTGAATACGCAGCAGAGGCCTTCCCTCAGGCGAACCTGTGGCCCGCCGATATCGTCACGCGCGCGCAGGCACGGGCGGTCAGCGCGGAAATGCACAGTGGATTCGGCGCGCTGCGCAATGAGATGCCCTGCCACCTGTTCGCGCGCGTCACGCGCTTTGAACCGAGCAGTAATGCGCGTCAGGACATCGAGCGTATCTTCGAGATCTGGCGTGGATGCCTGGATCGATTCGGCGGCCCGTTTCTCTTCGGCAACCGGTTCGGAATCGCCGATGCGATGTACTATCCCGTGCTGACAAGACTCCGCACGTACGCAATCGCGGTGCCGCCGGATCTCGTGAACTACGCGCGCGCGCTCGAAACGTTACCGGCGGTGCAGCGACTCATCGAGACCGCAAAAGACGAACCGCGCGTCCCGATCTATGACGATCACGTTCGATCGCTCGGCGGCGATCCGCAGTCTGCGTTGCCCCTTAAATAGCCTCCGCCAGAACGCGCGCGAGATGCATGGCTTCCCGGGAAGCCCCGTCCTTAATCTGATGTCGGCAACTCGTGCCGTCGGCCACCACAATAGTTTCCGGATCGGCTGATCTGACCGCCGGCAACAGCGCAGCTTCCGCCATCGCCATCGAAACGTCGTAGTGCTCGACGCAATGGCCGAATGAACCTGCCATGCCGCAACAGCTCGACTGGACGGCCTCGACCTCGAGATTCGGGATCAGACGCAGCGCTTCGAGCACATCTTCGAACGCATCGAAAGACTTTTCATGACAATGACCATGCACGAGCGCGCGCCGCGCGGTCGATTCGGCGAAGTCCAGTTGCCAGTTTCCGGAGCGTCGCTCACTCATGATGAACTGCGCCAACGTCATCGCCTGTTTCGCGACGGCATCGGCATCCTCGCCGGGCAGCAGATTGGGGATTTCGTCCCGATACCCGAACAGGCACGAGGGCTCGAGTCCCACGATCGGCACTCCGCGTCGGGCATACGGGGCAATCACCGCGAGCGTGCGGCGCGCCTCCTCGCGCGCGTCCTCGACCATGCCCGAAGCAAGATAAGTTCTGCCGCAACACAGCGGGCGGCCGCTGTTCGGCACGGCGACGACGACCTGATAGCCGGCCGCCTTCAGAACCCGCGCCGCGGCAGCGAGGTTTTTCGGCTCGAAGTAGATATCGAAGGTATCGGGCAACAGGACGACTTCACGGCCCTCGGCAGCATTTGCCGCGGATGCCTTCGCGAGTCGTCGCAGGCGACTGAGCGCTCCTGCCTTCCAGCTCGGCAGCCGCCTGCGACTGGAAAGACCTGTCAGACCTTCCGACATGCGCGCGATGACGCTCGAAACATCGCGAAGATTCGCGATCGGGGCGAGCCGCGACATCCAGGGCGCGTAGCGTGGTAAATGCGCTATCAGGATATCGCGGCGCGAGCGCGCGGTTATGCGGTGATACTGATTCAGAAACTCGATCTTCATACGAGCCATATCGATGCCTGTCGGGCATTCGCGCCTGCAGCCTTTACACGAGACGCACAGCGACATCGTTTCGTACATGTCCTGCGAAGTCAGCGCATCCTCACCGAGCGCGCCGGACATCGCGAGCCGCAGTGCATTAGCGCGGCCGCGCGTGAGGTCGCGTTCGTTTCGCGTGACGCGATATGACGGACACATCGTGCCTGCGTCGAACTTTCGGCAGTGCCCGTTGTTGTTGCACATCTCCAGGGCTGCCGCGAATCCACGCCGGGAGTTGTGCTGACCGACTTCGAATTCGGACCAGTCGAGCGCCGTATCGATTTCGAGCGTGCGATGGTCCGGCGGAAACCTGAACAGCTCGCGCTGATCCATTCGCGACGGCTGAACGATCTTGCCCGGATTCATGATTCCGACCGGATCGAATTCCTGCTTGATCTCGGCGAGCGCCCGCGTCAGCCGCGCACCGTAGATCGGCTCAATCCACTCAGAGCGCACGAGCCCGTCGCCGTGCTCGCCCGAATAAGACCCCTTGTATTCGCGTACGAGCGCACATGCCTCTTCGGCAATAGCGCGCATCTTGTCTGCGCCTGACTGGGTTCGCATATCCAGCACCGGACGGACATGCAGGCACCCGACCGACGCGTGTGCGTACCAGGTGCCACGTGTTCCGTATTTTTCGAAGACTCGCGTCAGGCGCAGCGTGTACTCGGCGAGATGCTCGAGCGGAACCGCGCAGTCTTCGATGAACGAAACGGGTTTGCCGTCGCCGCGCATCGACATCATGATGTTCAGGCCGGCCTTTCGCACGTTCCAGATTGCGGCCTGCCGCTGCGGATCGACCACATCGACAACGCTGCCCGGAAGGCGCAGCTGCGCCATCAGCTCATTGAGTTGCGCAAGCCGCGCTCTTTGTTCGTCGCCGTCGTCGCCGGCAAACTCAACGAGCAACACCGCTTCAGGATTGCCCCGCAAGGTCATGTCGACC
>JASFSB010000025.1:0-10481 GCA_050114615.1 Gammaproteobacteria bacterium | reverse complement strand
GTAAAACGCACGTCCGATCGGCCACTGGCGACCGGGGAAGTCGCGCCGGCCGAGGCGCTGGTTTTGTTTTTCGGGCTGATGTTTATCGCGCTGGGTATCGCATTGACGCTGAATACGCTGACGATTCTGTTTGCGTGTTTCGGAGCCGCGATTACGATTTTCTATCCGTTTACCAAACGTTTCTTCGCTGCGCCGCAGTTCGTCCTTGGGATCGCATTCGCGTGGGGAGTACCGATGTCGTTTGCCGCGCAAGTGGGATCGGTACCCAGAATCGGCTGGTTGTTGTTTCTTGCCGCCATCGTCTGGGGCGTTGTTTATGACACTCAGTACGCGATGGCCGATCGCGATGATGACCTTAAGGTCGGCGTGAAGTCGACGGCGATCATGGTCGGTGAAATGGACCGGGCATTCATCGGCTCGCTGCAGATCCTTCTCATTGCCACGCTGATTCTCGTCGGCCTGCGTGCGGAGCTGGGCCGCTGGTTTTACGCGGGTCTCGGACTGGCCGCCGCGCTCGCCGCCTATCAGCAGTATCTGATTCGAGACCGTGAGCGCGAGCGATGCCTGCGCGCTTTCCTGAACAATGCCTGGTTCGGCGGTGCGGTCTTTCTCGGTATTCTGCTCGACTACGTATTTCGTTCCGCTACGGCTTCATGAACGGTGCCGGGTCGGTGGCGGTGTGCGGGCAACTGCCCAGGCTTCGACGTGGCGCGCGCCGGCGTCGAGTAAGGCTGCAGCCAGGGTGTTGACGGTGGATCCGGTCGTGATGACGTCGTCGACCACGGCCAGGCGGAGATTGTTTAGATTACGGTCGATCGCAAATGCATCGGCGAGGTTGGCGCGGCGCTGGCGTGAATCCAGCAGCGCCTGCGGCGCTGTTTCGCGAACGCGCGCAATGCCGGCGCGCAGAATCGGCAGATGCATGACCGATGCTGAACTGCGGGCGATCTCGAGCGCCTGATTGTAGCCGCGCTGAATCAATCGGCGGGCATGCAGCGGCACGCTGACGATCGCATCCACGTGCGTACGCCGGTGCGCCGCAGCATCGGCGAGAAGCTGGCCAAAGGCACGGCATAGCGCCCGTTCGCCGGAATACTTCAGCGCATGGAGATAGTATTCCGCCGGGGGTGCATAAACGAGTGGCGTAACGACGTGCGCGATGCACCACCGCGATGGGTGTTGCGCACATTCGAACGATCCGGGCGGCAGAGGCCCGCAGCCGCAGATTCTGCAGGCGTGATCATTGCGGGTAAATTCAGCGCGACAGGATTCGCAGAATCCACCGGCGGCGATGCAGCCGCAGCGCTGACACGCCTCAGGGAGAATGAGCCCGATCAGCGGCTCGTAAACCTGACTGAGCATTTTTGGTTGACAGTCGTCCGGGGCATTTCGATACTGCATCGTCGTTCAGCGCAGTCTGCGGGGAAAGCATTCAATGTCGGCCTTAAGCACGGAAACACAGTCAGGGGAAGAGCAGCGGGGAGTCGGTATTGGCGGCTTGCAGGTCACGGCTGTGCCGTGCAGCGACTGGAGCAGCGACGCAGTGGCTGCGCTCTTCGATTTGCCGCTCAACGACCTGCTGTTCGCCGCACACTGGGTTCACCGGCAGCATTTCGACCCGAATACCGTGCAGGTATCGACGTTGCTTTCGATCAAGACGGGCCGTTGTCCCGAAGATTGCGCATATTGCCCCCAAAGCATTCGCTTTGATACGGGACTCGAGGTCGAGCCGCTGATGCCTTACGAGGAAGTCGCCGAGGCTGCGCGCAACGCGCGCGCGCAGGGTGCGACGCGATTTTGTATGGGTGCGGCGTACCGCAGTCCAAAGGATCGGGATCTCGAGAAGATTATCGAGATGGTCAGGTTGGTCAAGGATCTCGGTATGGAAGCCTGCCTGACGCTCGGAATGCTGACGCCGGAACAATCGCAGCGTCTTGCCGAAGCAGGGCTCGACTATTACAACCACAACATCGATTCTTCCGAGGCGTACTACGCGAAGATCATCACGACGCGCACTTTTGCGGATCGACTACAGACGCTCGAGAATGTGCGTAATGCGGGCATCAAGGTGTGTTGCGGTGGCATCGTCGGCATGGGAGAGACACGTACGGATCGCATCGAATTTCTGCGGACGCTCGCGACCCTGCCCGTGCAACCGGAATCCGTGCCGATCAACCAGCTGGTCAAAATACCGGGTACGCCGCTGGCCGATGGCGAGCATTCGGAAATCGATCAGTTCGAATTTCTGCGGACGCTCGCCGTTGCCCGGGTATTGATGCCGAAGACGCAGATTCGATTATCCGCCGGGCGCATGCAGCTGACCGACGAGATGCAGGCGATGTGCTATTTTGCCGGCGCGAACTCGATATTTTACGGGGACAAGCTGTTGACGACGGACAACCCGGAAGCCAACGAGGACCTCGCGCTGTTCGGTCGGCTCGGGATCGTCGCGGAGGCGCGCTCGGGCGAAGCGTCCGTATAAGGGCTTTCGGCCGTCATGCGCCGAGCGTCCCGGCTGCAGCCCGCAGGTCTGGCACTGCCTGAGCCGGCAGCGGCGCGCCGCGCTTTCGATGCCGCCGCGGTGACTTTCGACGCTGCCTGCGCGGCGCACGACCACGCACGTGAGAACCTGCTCGGCCGCCTGGCCTGGCTCAATCCGGCACCAAAGATCATCATCGATGCAGGCTGCGGCACCGGGCGTGGCTGTGCTGCGCTCACGGAGCGCTATCCCGGGGCGCTCACCCTCGGTATCGATATCAGCCCCGCGATGCTGACAGCGGCTTTAAGGCTTCAGTCAGCGGCTGTTTTCGCACGCTGTGACGTTCAGGCGCTGCCGTTCGTCGATCACAGCGTCGATCTGCTGCTGGTAAACCTCGTGTTGCCCTGGTGTGATCCGAGCGCGTTGCTGCGCGAATGCGCGCGCGTGCTCTCAGTCGAAGGGCTGCTGTTGCTCTCGACAACGGGCCCGACGACCCTGCAGGAGTTACGGCGGGCATGGCGGGGCATCGACGAAGACGTGCACGTGCACGCAAACTTCGATATGCAGACGCTCGGCGACCTCATCGTGCAGGCCGGGCTGCGCGAACCCGTGCTCGACTGTGACCGGCTCGTACTGCGCTATTCGACCCCCGCGCGCCTGCACGAGGAGCTGCGCGCCACCGGCGCCGGCAACTGCGCCCCGGGCCGGCGGCGGTCGCTGACCGGTACCGACCGATTCCGCCGTTATGAGCGCGCGCTGGCGCAGGAAGCCGGCTCCCCGGCGGGCATCGACGTCACACTGGAGATCATCTATGCGCAGGCCTGGGGCCGAGCGCAGCGGGACGCGCAAGCGTCCCCGGCGCCCCGGTTTCGTGGTATCGCGCTGCGCAGTGAATGAATCGCGGGGCCTGAGTGCGCGGCCCTATGCTGCTGTTGCGATGCCGCGAACTGTGCGAAAATACTACGGCTGCGCGATGCCCGCGCGACATGAACCCAAGCAGAGCGAAAGCGAGCTGAGCGGCAGCTCGGAGAACGGATTCGCCGATATCTAAGGTCCCTGATGAGCCGACTGTTCGTAATTCTTGCCCGGATCGGGACGCTGCTGGCACTGCTGGTCGTGGTCGTCGGCGCCTGGGTGCGTCTGACCGACGCAGGACTGGGCTGCCCGGACTGGCCGGGTTGTTATGGCCAGCTGACCGCGCCGGAGATACTGTCGGTCGACGCACTGTCGGATCCGACGCTCGCAGCGCGGCCGCTGGAGCCTGAAAAGGCCTGGAACGAGATGTTCCACCGCTATCTGGCGACGACGCTCGGCCTGATCGCCGTGGTGCTTGCAGCACTTGCCTGGCTGAATCGGCGAGACCCGACGCAGCCGATCAAAGTGCCCGCGGTGCTGCTGATCGTCGTCATTCTCCAGGGACTGCTGGGCATGTGGACAGTCACGCTGTTGCTCAAGCCCATCGTCGTCGTTGCTCATTTGCTTGGTGGTCTGACGACGCTGTCACTGCTTTTCTGGCTCAGTCGTTTGCGGACAGAACCCATCTGGGCGTCACAGCGATTGCGAGCGCCGGCGCTGATCGCGCTGGTGGCGCTCGGGCTGCAGCTGTTCCTCGGCGGCTGGACGAGCGCGAACTACGCCGCACTGGCCTGTCCGGATTTTCCGACCTGCCAGACGCAATGGTGGCCGGCCATCGCGGATTTCGACGAAGGATTCGTGCTATGGCGCGGCATCGGCGTCAATTACGAGGGCGGTATCCTCGAGCATCCGGCCCGTGTGGCGATCCATTTCGTGCACCGCCTCGGCGCGATCGTCGCGGCTGTCGCGCTCGGATGGCTCGCCTGGCGGCTCATTCTGCAGCCCTCGTCGCGTCCGGACGGTAGCGTGATGCTGCTTGCCCTGCTCGCACAGCTTTCGATCGGCATCGCGATCGTTCTGCTTGGTGTACCCTTAGGCCTCGCCGTTGCTCACAATGGCGTCGCGGCCGTCCTCCTATTAACGGTTATCAATGCTCACAAGAGAATTTGGCAAATCTAGCGCGGGCGCGAGCTGGCGCGATTACTACGTGCTGACGAAGCCTGGCGTCGTCCAGTTGCTCGTATTCACTGCGATCGTCGGCATGCTGCTCGCGAGCCCGGGCATGGTGTCCTGGGATGCGCTGCTGTTCGGCAGTCTGGGTATCGGACTGGCGGCGGCATCGGGCGCGACGGTGAACCATATTCTGGACCAGCGCATCGATGCGCAGATGCTGCGGACCCGCGACAGGCCGCTGCCCACCGGTCGCGTCAGCGACCGCGATGCGATGGCCTTTGCGCTTGCGCTGGGTGTCAGCGGAATCGGCATTCTCGCGCTGGCGGTCAATCCGCTGACGGCATTGCTGACGTTCGCTTCGCTGATCGGCTACGCAGTTATTTATACTGTCTATCTGAAGCGTGCCACGCCGCAAAACATCGTCATTGGCGGGGCCGCAGGCGCAGCGCCGCCGGTGCTGGGCTGGGCTGCGGTGCAGAATGAGGTCGGCTGGTTCGCGATCGTGTTGTTTCTGATCATCTTTACCTGGACGCCTCCGCATTTCTGGGCGCTCGCAGTTGCACGGAAGGCGGACTACGAAAAGGCCGGCATTCCGATGTTGCCGGTGACCCACGGGATCGCAACCACCAAGAATTTCATCATCGGATACACGGTTTTGCTGTGCATCGTCTCTATCATGCCCTGGTTCCTCGGCTTCGCAGGCCTGTTGTATTTCCTTGGCGCCAGCGCACTCGGGGGTGGGTTCCTGTATTACGCGCTCGATCTGCGCTGCAGCGACGACAACAGCAAGGGAATGCGGACCTTTGCGTATTCGATCAGCTATCTGGTTGCGCTGTTCACGTTTCTACTCGTCGATCACTACCTCGTCATATTTTTCCAGCCGTGAAACCTGTCGGATGGATGTCACCGACATCATCGAGCCGCTCAACGACGCCCAGCGCGCGGCCGTAACCGCAGAGGAAGTCCCCTCCCTCGTGCTGGCCGGTGCCGGCAGCGGCAAGACACGAGTGCTCGTACACAGGATTGCCTGGCTCATTCGCGTCGTGGGGATCGCGCCGCAGCATTTGCTGGCGGTGACGTTCACGAACAAGGCCGCAGCCGAGATGCGTCGACGAATCGAGGACCTCCTCGGGATGCCGACGCAGCATTTGTGGATCGGTACCTTCCACGGCCTCGCACATCGATTCCTGCGCAGGCACTGGCGCGAGGCCGGGCTTGGCGAAGGTTTCCAGATCATGGATTCCGAAGACCAGCAACGGCTGATCAAACGCATGATTCGCAGCATCGGTCTGGATGAAAACGAGTGGGTGCCGCGCGAAGTTCAGTGGTTCATCAATGCACAAAAGGACGAAGGCCTCCGCCCACGGGACGTTTCGGACGACGGTAATACGGGCCGCCGCCGCATGATCGATCTTTACGCCCGTTACGAACGGCTTTGCGCGGAAAGCTCCTTAATAGACTTCGCTGAGCTGTTGCTGCGAACGCTCGAGTTGTTGCGTGACAACGACGCGCTGCTCACGCAGTATCAGCGGCGTTTCCGGCACGTACTCGTCGACGAGTTTCAGGACACCAATGCCATCCAGTACCGCTGGCTGCAGCTACTGGCCGGCAGGGAAGGCGTGCCATTCATCGTGGGCGACGACGATCAGTCGATTTATCGATGGCGCGGTGCGCGAGTCGAGAATCTGTTCGAATTTCAGAAGCATTTTCCGGGCGTCAACGTCGTACGTCTGGAGCAGAATTACCGGTCGACGGAAACGATCCTGAGAGCAGCCAACGCGGTCATCGAGAACAACAGCGCGCGCCTTGGCAAGCGTCTTTGGACGGACGGTGATCGCGGCGATCCGATTCGGCTGTACGCTGCGTTCAATGAGCGCGACGAAGCAGAATTCATCGTCAATCGCATTCAGGACCATGTCGATAGTGGTGGTCGGCGCGCGGAAGCAGCGGTGCTATATCGTTCCAACGCGCAGTCGCGTGTCTTCGAGGAAGCATTGCTGCGCGCGGGAATACCGTATCGGGTTTACGGCGGTCTGCGGTTTTTCGAACGCGCTGAAGTCAAGGATGCGCTCGCCTATCTGAGGCTCATCGCGAATCGTGACGACGACTCGTCGTTCGAACGGGTCGTCAATACGCCAACGCGTGGAATCGGAGCGCGGACACTCGAACAGATTCGCGCGCAGGCGCGCGCGGCCGGGTCGAGTCTTTGGCGTGCCTCCGGCGCCATCCTTGCCGACGGCACGTTGCCGAAACGATCGGGCCAGTCTTTGTGGACGTTCCTGCGGCTCATCGACGATCTCGACGAAGAAACGCGCGACATGACGCTCGGCGCGCAGGTCCGTCACGTGATCGACACAAGCGGCTTGCCGGCGCATTTCGCCAAAGACGGTGTATCCGGTGAGGCGCGTATCGAGAACCTCGAGGAACTCGTCAACGCAGCGCAGGAGCCGTTTGACGAAGACGAGAGCGACGCCTCTGCGCTCATGCACTTTCTTTCTTACGCAGTGCTCGAATCCGGCGATGCGCAGGCGGACGCCTATGAAGATGCCGTGCAACTCATGACGCTGCACTCTGCGAAGGGGCTCGAATTCCCGATGATATTCCTGTGCGGCCTCGAAGACGGACTGTTCCCGCATCAGCGTTCGATTCAGGATGCCGACGGGCTGGAAGAGGAACGCCGACTTTGCTACGTCGGCATCACGCGGGCACGCTCGCAGCTTTATCTGACGTATGCTGAGCAGCGCCGCCTGTACGGTGCCGAGAGTTTTACGACGCCTTCGAGATTCATCAGAGAGATTCCGGCGGAGTTCATCGAGGAAGTGCGCCCGGGTATGCGCGTGTCGCGGCCGGTGTTTCGGCCGCGCGGGAAGTCCGGACCGGTCGAAGACGATGGTGGTTATAGTCTCGGCAGGCGTGTGCGCCATGGCAAATACGGTGAAGGTGTGATTCTGAACGTCGAGGGTGGCGGCGCACATTCACGCGTTCATGTCAATTTCGAGCACGTTGGCACAAAAGTGCTCGTGGTCGCATATGCGAATCTCGAGCTCATGTAAGATTTCAAAAGCGACGCTGAGAACGGCATTAGATGAATATTCTCATCCTTGGTGCGGGGCAGGTCGGAACCACAGCCGCGTATAGCCTGGCCCGCGAGGAAGCCAACGAGGTCACGATCGTAGACCTGAATCCGGACGTCCTGCGTGAATTACAGGATCGACTCGACGTGCGCACCGTGCTCGGTAACGCAGCACATCCGGACGTGCTCAAGCGCGCCGGCGCGGCGGCTGCCGATATGATCATCGCGCTGACCGATCGCGACGAGGTCAACATGGTCGCCTGTCAGATCGCATATTCACTGTTTCGTACGCCGACCAAGATCGCTCGCATCCGATCGCGCCAGATTACTTCGCGCCCGGAACTTTTCGCCGAAGGCGAGCTCGCCGTCGATGTCGCTGTCAGTCCTGAAGCGCTTGTCACGTCACATATCGAACAATTGATTCACTACCCTGGCGCGCTGCAGGTGCTCGAATTCGCGCATGATGCAGTACGGCTCGTGGCGACACGTGCACTGCAGGGCGGTGCGCTCGTCGGCCACCCGCTGCGCGAGTTGCCGAGCCATATTCCGAACGTGGAGTGCCGCGTCGTCGCGATTTACCGCGGCAGCAGCGGAGTAATACCTGACGGCGACGTCGTCGTGGAGGCCGGGGATGAGGTCTTCTTCATTGCGGCTCGAAAAGACATTCGCACGGTGCTCAGCGAAATGCGCAAGCTGGACGATCCCGTACGGCGTGTCGTGATCGCCGGCGGAGGCGGCATCGGACTGCGTCTTGCACGAGCGCTCGAGTCGACCAATCAGGTCAAGATCATCGAGCGCAACTTTGCGCGTGCCCGCGAGATCTCCGAGCAACTGGATCGTGCCATTGTCCTGCACGGTGACGCGGCCGACGAAGAGATGCTGCTCGAGGAGAACATCGACAGCGCTGACGTGTTTGTTTCGGTTACGAACGCCGAAGAAGCCAATATCCTGTCGGCAATGCTTGCGAAACGGCTTGGCGCTCACAAGGTGATGGCACTGATCAACAAGCCTGCCTATGCCGAATTGATGGAGGCGGGCACCATCGATATCGCAATTTCGCCGCAGCAGATCACGCTCGGGAGTCTGCTCGCACACGTCCGTCGTGGCGATGTCGTCAAAGTGCATTCACTGCGTCGCGGTGCGGCCGAAGCCCTGGAAGCCGTTGCGCACGGCGGACCGCGTGAATCGCGCGTCGTCGGGCGACTCGTCGAAGAGGTACGTCTGCCGCGCGGTGCGACGATCAATGCCATCGTTCGCGGCGATCAGGTGCTCATGGCGCACCACGACACGCTGATCCAGGAAGACGACCACATCATCATGTTCCTGGCTGATCGAAGTCAGATTGACGAAGTCGAAAGACTGTTCGAGATCGCTTCCTGATTCGAATGGCGGGCTTCGCTCCCCAATGAGTGCGCCAACCGTCCTGCGGCTGCTGGGGCTCCTGCTCGCGCTGTTTAGCGTGTCGATGCTGCCGCCGCTGCTCGTGTCGATCGGGTTTGCCGACGGCGAGTGGCCCGTGTTTCTCGAAGCTTTCGCAATCGTCCTTATCGCAGGTGTCGTGCTTTGGTGGCCATTCAGAAACGCACGCGACGAACTGCGTCTGCGCGACGGTTTTCTGGTCGTTGCGCTGTTTTGGATCGTCCTGGGAACTTTCGGATCGGCGCCACTGCTTCTGGATCCCTCGCTCGGTCTGACCGTGACGGATGCGGTATTCGAGTCGGTATCCGGACTCACGACGACGGGTGCGACCGTGCTGGTCGGGCTGGATTCTCTGCCACCCTCGTTGCTCTACTATCGCCAGCAACTGCAGTGGTTCGGTGGCCTCGGAATCATCGTACTGGCCGTTGCGGTTCTGCCGATGCTCGGTGTCGGCGGCATGCAGCTATATCGCGCCGAGACACCCGGTCCGATGAAGGATTCCAAGCTTACGCCGAAAATCACACAGACGGCGAAAGCGCTTTGGTACGTCTATCTCGGCATTACAGTCGTCTGCGCACTGGCATACTGGCTCGCCGGCATGACGCTGTTCGATGCGGTATGCCATAGTTTTTCCACCGTCGCCATCGGCGGTTTCTCGACGCACGATGCAAGTCTCGGTTACTTCGACAGCGTAGCGATCGAAGCCGTGGCCACGTTCTTCATGCTCGTGGCCGGCGTGAATTTTGCGCTGCATTTCATGAGCTGGCAGTCGCGTGACGTGCGAGTCTATCTCAGTGATCCTGAGCTGCGTGCTTATCTGAAGATACTGTGCGGCACCTGCGCGATTGTGCTGATCTATCTGTGGTCCACGGGCTACTACGTCAGCCCGATCGAGGCGGCAACGAGAGGCGTGTTTCAGGTCGTGTCTGTCGCAACGACGACCGGCTTCACGACCGCGACGTTCGATGCCTGGCCGGGCAGCCTGCCGACATTGCTGATTTTTTCCAGCTTTATCGGCGGCTGCGCCGGTTCCACGGCAGGCGGCATGAAGGTCGTGCGCTGGTTGTTGTTGTATCGGCAGGGTGTACGAGAGATCAAGCGCCTCGTGCACCCGTCGGCGGAAATTCCGGTGAAGCTCGGTGATCGCGCTGTCTCACCGCGGGTCGTCGATTCCGTATGGGGCTTCTTTGCCATCTATGTCGTCGTGCTCGCGACCTTGATACTGATTCTGATGGCGACGGGGCTGGATTCCGCGACGGCTTTCGCCGCCGTCGCAGCGACACTGAACAACCTTGGTCCTGGCCTGGGGGACGTGGCATCCGGCTTCGGCTCAGTCAGCAATGTCGCCAAGTGGGCTTCCGTATGTGCGATGCTGCTGGGACGGCTGGAGATCTTCACGATCCTGGTGCTGGTGACTCCGACGTTCTGGCAGCGCTGATGGGAATTATCGAAAGGCTGGAAGCCGCTCTCTCGGCGGGGACC
>JASFSB010000024.1:0-10506 GCA_050114615.1 Gammaproteobacteria bacterium | reverse complement strand
CGAGAAACGGTGGCCGCGCACTGCGCCCACCCATGACAAAGCCGCCCGGCAGGATCCTGGATGGGCCCGGCCCCGCGTCGAGCACACTCCAGCGCCTGAGCTCTGCGCCGTTCATATCGATCAGCACCGCACCTTGCGAGCCGGGCGTATCGAAGACGGTGTAACCGTTCCACGCCTCATCCGGCTGATAGATCGTGGTCCCGGTCGGATAAACCGACGGAGCCGCGTTTAAGAAGCTCGGGACCAGCGCAAGCAGTGCCAGTGGCAACTGCAGATGAACCGAACCTGCGTGTGTTGAACCAGACATGACGTTCCCCCGAATACGGTCGATTACGATTCGGTGCCGGCGATTCATTCGCGGCGTATCGGCCGGCGGTCCGCGCAAGCGGCTTGCACCGCAGGCAACTCATCTTACCTGAACGAGGCGCAGCCTTTCGGCTGATGCAGATGCACGATTGGCCGGAACCGGATACGTTTAGCTCGTCGGGAGCCGGTGTCGGCAGGAATTCGGCGGCCGCTGTCGGGGCCGGTCTTCATAACTCTTTGAAATAAATGGTGCCGGTGAAGAGATTCGAACTCCCGACCCACGCATTACGAATGCGTTGCTCTACCAACTGAGCTACACCGGCGTACCAGGGCGCTGCCCGCACGACCCGCAGAACACGGGCTGGCGCGCGAAGTCTAACATCTATCGCAAATTCAAGCGCGACCACAAGGCTCGCCATCGCAAATAGCGCAGCGAGCGTCGATATGCTAGAACCGGAATGCTCAATACGGGTGCACGAATGACCGGCTACTCAGTCCTTGCGATAACAACGATGGACTTCTTCGTCGTCGCGACGGCGATAATTCTCGCGATCGCCGTTTATCGCCAGCGACCGAGCTCGTCACGGCGGGGATCAGCGCGAGCTGCGAACCTCTTCGTCGCGGGTTTGCTCCTGCTGGGCATTTTCTATCTCATCGATCTCGCAACGTTGTACGGACTGGCCCTGATCATCGGCAATGAGCGGGCGACGGCTCTGTCGAATACGTGGCACCTGAAAGCAGAGTGGGTTGTCATCGCTACGTCCCTGCCGCTGATATGCGTCGGTTTCGTGCTCGATATCAACGCGCGCCGGCGCGCTGAATCGGCACTCGAAGCCAGCGAGGCACGCTACCGTTCCGTCGTGCAGGACCAGCTCGACATGATCGTCCGCTGGAAAGGGGACGGAATTCTGACGTGGGTCAATGATCCGTACTGCCGGGAGTTCCGTTTATCCCGGGACGAAGCGATCGGCACGAGCTTCTTTCCTTTTGTGGAGGACGTCGAAGCGCTAAGGAAAAAGCGCGACGCGCTGACCCCGGAATCACCCGTCTACACGAATCACCATCGCTTGATACGCCCGGACGGCACAGTCGGATGGCAGGAGTGGGTCAGTCGCGGAGTATTTGATCCTTCCGGCGATCTCCTCGAGATTCAGTCCACCGGCCGCGACGTTACCGCCCGAGTAAAAACGGAATGCGCGCTGCAGGAAAGCGAAGCCCGATTCAAGGGGTTCGTCGAGACTTCCCACGACTGGGTATGGGAAGCCAACATGGACTTCCGGTGCACCTACAGCAACCGACAGTCGATTCAGTTGCTCGGCTACACCCCGGAAGAAATCACGCAGATCTCACTTGCGCGCCTCGTACATCCTGATTCCCTCGCGAAGTTCCGCTCCAGATTTCGTGCACTGCATGCCGCGAAGAAGGGCTGGCGTCAGCTGCGTCTCAAGTTCCGGCACCGTAATGGCAGTATTCGCTATCTCGAATCCAGTGCCGATCCGGTTTTCGACGCGCACGGGAACGTCGTCGCCTACCGTGGAATCGACAGGGATCGAACCTTCGAGACTTTGCTGATGAGGCTGTCAGTCGCACTCGTCGGCTGTCGGGCAGACGAGGTAGACGACAAGATCGAACAGAGCCTCGAACAAATCGGACAGAGTCACGAACTCGATCGAATCAGCATATGGTGGATTCGCAAAGGATTTGTGCACTTCGGCCACGGCTGGGTACGTGACAGCTCGGAAGAACCGCCCACGCGGCCGTTGAAAGTGGCGGATTTTCCTGTCGCCAGCGACAGGATCCTCAAGCATGGAAGAGCGCTCAAGATCGCATCGGTCAGCGAGTTGCCGGACGATTCGAGCGATCGGGCCTTTATGATGGGTCTCGGCATCAAATCCATGATGGTCATGCCACTGCAGCACGAGGGATCGGTCGTCGGTATCGCCGTGTGCACGACAGTGAGCAGAGAACGACAGTGGCTCGCAGACTCTGAAACCGAACTGCGCCTGCTGCTCGACAAAATCACCGATGCCCGGAGGCAGGCGGACAACACGCTGGAGCTGATCCGCAGCGAGAAGGATCTCTCTCAGTCCGAGGAGCTCGCCCGCGTCGGCAGCTATGCTTTTTATCCGACACACCACGCCGGTGCCTTCCCTGACGGCTGGGAAGCCCATTTCTCCAGCGTGCAGAGCGATCTTCTGGAAGTCCCGCAGGATGAAGCGTCCATCGAGCTATTCATCGCCAGAATTCACAAGGAGGACCGAGCGCGCATCGAACGTGCCCTGCAGGCGCTGGTCGACAACGGCAACCGTTTCAAAGAGCAGTTTCGATTCGTCAATCCAAGTGGTCGACAGATTCATATCGCCAGCCGTGCCGAGCTGGAACTGGACCACTCGGGCGGCATCGCAAGAATTCTTGGCTCCTGCCGCGATATCACCGATCAGGTCAATCGCGAAGCGAAACTCGTTAGCGCGCTGGAAGAGATAGAAGCGCTGCGGGACAGACTCGAAGTGGAAAATATTCAGTTGCGTGAAGAGATTCGCTCGTATACCGAGTTCGAACAGATCATTGGTGACAGCAACACACTGCGTGCCAGCCTCAATCTGGCCGCCAGAGCTGCGCCGACCGATGCCACCATACTGATTCTGGGCGAAACAGGGACCGGCAAAGAGCTCGTTGCGAAGGCGATACATTCACTGAGTTCGCGCAGCAGCAAGCGCCTCGTCAGCGTCAACTGCACGGCGCTGCCGGCGAATCTCATCGAGAGTGAGCTGTTCGGCCACGAGAAAGGTGCTTTTACCGGCGCCACGAGACGCCGTTCCGGCCGATTCGAAGCCGCCGACGGCGGCACCCTGTTTCTCGACGAAATCGGCGACCTGCCGCTCGAACTTCAGGCGAAACTCCTGCGTGTTCTGGAGGACGGTGGTTTCGAGCGCCTGGGCGGTAACGAGACGATTCGACCGGACGTCCGCCTGATCGCTGCCACGAACAAAGACCTCGCTGCGGCCGTGCAATCGGGGGAGTTTCGCGCCGATCTCTACTACAGAATCAACACCGTACCGATCGAGCTGCCGCCGTTACGCGCCCGCAAGGAAGACATCCCGATGCTCGCACAGCATTTCCTCGAGAAACACCGGGACCGCCTTGGCAAGTCGGTCAGCGCCATCTCCGGTCGCATGATCGAGTTTCTTTTGAACCGGGCCTGGCCAGGCAACGTGAGAGAGCTCGAGAACTATATCGAGCGTTCCCTGATCTCCTCGACGGGCAAGGTGTTGACGATTGGCGAGCAGCCCGCCCGTCACGATGTACCGGTACAGAAACTGACCACCGGCCGTCTTACCGAGCTCAAATCAGTGGAACGTGAACACATCCTGCAGGTACTCAGTGATACGGGCTGGGTCATCGACGGCGCGCGCGGCGCAGCCGCGATGCTCGGCCTCGCACCGAGCACACTGCGTTCGCGAATGAAAAAACTCGGCATCGCCCGGCGCGCCTGAACGCGCTCAATTCGACACAAAGACGCTATGAAACGATCAATCGAGTCAACTGCACCGCGCTGGCAATGCATTCCTGCACTGATCTGTATCTGTCTGGCGGGCTGCGGCGCAGATACAGGCAGCAGCGGCGCAGCCGCTGGTGACGAATTTTTCACGGACGCGGCGCAGACGGCCGCGGCAGTCATCGATGCCGACACGATTCGCCGGGTTACCGTCGAACTCTCCGATGATCGCTACGAAGGCCGAGCGCCCGGCACTGCGGGAGACATCGCAACACGCCGTTACCTGGCTGAAGAACTCGCGGCAATCGGATTCCAGCCGGGTGCTGCCGATGGCAGCTGGGAACAGCCGTTCGAGCTCGTCAGTGTCACAGCCAGACCACCGGCTACCTGGACGTTTGCGACCGGGCGCTCCGCGGTTGCCTTCACTCGGCAAAGCGATTTCGTCGTCGCCAGCGGCGTCCAGGCGACCGAGGCCGCCGTCGAGAACGCGGAACTCGTGTTCGTCGGCTATGGCATTCAGGCGCCCGAATACGACTGGGACGACTACAAGGGCATCGATGTGCGCGGCAAGGTGCTCGTCATGCTGAACAACGATCCGGACTGGGATCCGAATCTGTTCGAAGGCATCACGCGACTCTACTATGGTCGCTGGAGCTACAAATACGAAATCGCGGCAGAACTCGGCGCGCTCGGCGCCATCATCATTCATACGACGCCTTCCGCCGGCTATCCCTGGCAGGTCGTGCAAACGTCCTGGAGCGGCGCCCAGTTCGAGCTGCCCGACAGCGGCGAACCGAGGATGCAGTTCGAGGCATGGCTGACGGAGGATGCAGCGGCACGTCTGTTCGATGCCTCCGGCCAGGATCTCGAGGTGCTGCTGGAGGCCGCCCGCAGCCCGGATTTCGAGCCCGTAGAACTCAACGCGAGGACGTCCCTGAGCATGCCGGTTGCGGTCACGGCGACGAGCACCGCGAACGTGATCGGTGTGCTGCGCGGCAGCGATCCGGCGCTTGCCGGGGAGTACGTCATTTATACCGCGCATCACGATCATCTCGGGATCGGCGAGCCGAATCCGAACGGTGATCCGGAGGACAGGATCTACAACGGCGCACGCGACAACGCGAGTGGCGTCGGCATGCTGATCAGCATCGGGCGGGCCTTCGCAGCGATGGATACGCCTCCACGGCGCTCAGTCATGCTGCTGTTCGTCGGCGCTGAAGAACAGGGCCTGCTCGGCTCGGCGTTTTATGCGGATCACCCAACGGTGCCGCCGGGAAAGATCGCTGCAAACGTCAACTTCGACAGCGCCAACATCTGGGGCCGCGCGCGCGACATGGTATTCGTCGGCTACGGCAAATCGAGCCTGGATGCCGTTGCGGAACGCGTCGCTGCCTACCAGAACCGAATCGTCGAACCCGACGAGTTTCCCGATCGCGGCTATTACTACCGGTCCGATCAATTCAGTTTCGCAAAGATCGGTGTGCCGGCGTTCTATCTCGACGGCGGTTCCGACATTGTGGGTCAGCCGGAAGGCTGGGGCGTGGACCGAATCAATGAGTACACAGAGCTCCACTATCACCAGCCCAGTGACGAATACGACGATTCCTGGAACTTCGACGGTATTGTCGAAGACGCTCGCTTCGGCTTTTGGGCCGGCCTCATCGTTGCAAACACACAAGCGTTGCCAGCCTGGAACGCCGGCGACGAGTTCGAAGCAGCCCGACAGGCGGCGCTCGAAGCGCTGTAGAACGCACTTCGAGCGATGTGAGCCGGCCAGGGTATACTCGGCTGTGTACTAATCCACGTACAGGAGGCAGTCATGCTGATTCGCAGGACGCTCAGCGCAATCTTCGTCGGAATCGCCGGCTTCATCACCGTGCCGGCAACACAGGCCCACCACGGCTGGTCCGGTCAGGGGAATGAGCAGTTCCAGCTTTCCGGAACGCTGCACACGCAGGTCAGTTTCGCCGGCCCGCACGCAACGATGCAGGTCGAGGATGACATGGGCAGAGTCTGGGACATCACGCTTGCGCCACCTTCACGTACTTCGCGCGCCGGGCTCAACGAGGACACGATCCCACTGGGCGCGGCAGTCACGGTATCAGGTCACCGCAACAGCAGCTCTGACCGACGTGAAATCAAAACCGAACGCGTCATTTATAACGGCAGAAACTACGACGTCTATCCACGACGACTGTAGCTTCAATTAAAGCCGCGACAGTACGGCTGTCTATGGCAGCGCGCTCAGGTCCGGAGGCGTGAGCTCGTTCTCGAGCAGGTATTCCTCCCATAAAGTCGTGCTGCACGTGTACTCGAGAATAAACATATCCGGTTCGCGCCGGAGTTCGGCACGCATGCGCACCGGCTCGGTATAAACTTTGGGATCCGTAAGCGTCACGTCGGCAACGAGAAAGTCCCGCTGTTCGCCCTCGTATTCCCGCCGCTCGAGTGTATAGCGCTCCGAGACGGTCGCATCGGCTGTCGCGGGCAAGTCATCCATGTACGGGTGTTCGCGAAGATGCGTCGTTTCAATGACCAGTGCGTCGCCATCCCAGTGCGCTATCGAATGCCCCATGGCCGTATGCAGAAATGGCGTGGGTGCCGGATAGCCGTCCATGTAGATCTTTCGGTACATGCCATAGCCTTCCCAGTAGATGGTCAGATCCTGTGGCCTGTGAAAAATTTCGACGGCGAAAGGGGCGCCCCAGATCACCCGGGGCAATCCCGGCCAGATGCAGTATCTGCCGGGATCGTCATCGGACGTGAACTCCGCGCTGAACGATTCAACCAGCGCTGCGGCGGGTTCGGTGAACGGCAGAGGATTGGGCGTTCGACGCGCAAAACCCTGCGGGAACCACACGCCGGAGAAATCCGGGCGTTCGCTGTTCGACTGGGCGAACGTGTCGCCGGCCGGCACGACGCACACGCAAAAGATCAGGCAGGCGCCTCGCAAAACAGTCTGAATCAAGGTTTGTCCCCCGTCGTCGCACTCGGCGAGCATTGTAGCGCAGCGGACAGGATGAACGCGCTCAACCGGCAGGATGCTGACGAACGCGGACCAGGACTTCCGCACCGTCGCTGACCGTGCCCTCCGGCAACTTCGCGGAAACGCTGAGATCGATATTCTCGGGATCGATATCGGTCAGTTCGCCCGTATCGACGTTGAAGAAATGATGATGTGGCTCGGTGCGCGAATCATAGAACTGACGCACGGGATCCACATCGACGGTGCGCAGCAAGCCACGATCGCATAGCAACTTGAGCGTATTGTAAACCGTCGCTTTCGAAACCCGCGCACCGCTCATGTGCAGACGGCGGAGAACCGCGTCCGCGGACAGATGTTGAGGACGACCGAGAATCAGCCCGGCGATCTCGACACGCTGAGCTGTCGCCTGGACGCCGTAAGCTTCCAGCAATCGAACTACATCGATCTTTTCCACGCCAATCAGTATAGCGCGACCGCACACGCGTGTAACGAGCAGGTCGAGGCACTGCAGGCACTGAATGTCGTCACAATCACCCAAATGACCGGCAGCTTCACAGTGATATCGAACGTAAGCTGCACAGTCATGAACGGCACTCACCCGGCAGGACTGACGGCACTGGAGCTGCTGGTGGCACTGGCGCTCGGCGCAGTTGTCGCCGGGATCGGCCTGCCCGCCCTGCACGATGCAGCATTGAACGCTCGGCGGCTCGCCGCTGTGAACGGCTTTGTCGCGCTGATTCAGTTCGCTCGCGGCGCTGCGCAGGCGCGCAGCGCGACAATATATTTATGTCAAGCAGACGCGGGGCTGAGCTGCAATGCCGCCGCCGGAGGTGGCCGCTGGATCGTCGCCGTGGCGCCCGTTTCAGCGGCCTCCGACGTCGCGACGAACGCCCGCGTTCTGCGAATTCTC
Source organism: Gammaproteobacteria bacterium (assembly GCA_050114615.1). Taxonomy (GTDB): domain Bacteria; phylum Pseudomonadota; class Gammaproteobacteria; order Steroidobacterales; family Rariloculaceae; genus JAHEEO01. The sequence goes on along the minus strand of JASFSB010000024.1, from coordinate 2,808 downwards.
GAGCTGGATTTCACCGGCACGGTCGTGAGCAATCGCACGGCATTCACGTTTCGACCTTTTCCGCAACGCAGTACGAATGGAACGCTGAGCTTCTGCGATCCGCGTGGCGGGCGTAATGAGCGCGCCGTCGTCGTCAGCGTATCCGGTCGGCCCCGGCTCGTTCATCCTTCCTCCGATCAGGGGTTAGCTGCGTGCCGAGCGGGCTAGACAGAGGCGGCGGCCACTGTGTCGCCTCGATCGCCGGTTTCAGCCTGCTCGAAAACATGATCGCTGTGGCGATACTGTCCATTGGCCTGCTGGGTTCCGCCAGACTGTTCGGCGAAGCGCTGCGGGAACTGCATTCCAACTCAAACCGGCGCATCGCCGTCGTGCTGGCGGACGAACTGGTCAATCGGTTTCTGGCGACGCGCGATAATCTCGTCTTCACTGGCTCGCCCGCGTGCACGCTTGCCGTCGAGGCGTGCTTCGACGATTCGAGCATCGAGGCCTGGGTTTCCGACTGGCGCAGGCGTCTCGGCAACAGGCTTACCGACGCGCGCGCCATATTGTCCGTCTCGCATTCAGATGCGGTCGACGCCTGGTTGCTCGAAATCAGCTGGATCGGCCGGCACGGGCGAAGCGAGTCTCAGCGCTTCGAAATCGTATGGCGCCGCTGAAGGCCGCCGTGCGGGTCTCGCCGGCCTTCACGCTCGTGGAGCTGATGCTGGCGCTGGTGGTCGCATCGATTGCGATACTGGCGGCGGTGAGCCTGTACGCGCATGCGGGCACTATGTTTCGGACCGCACAGTCCGTGCAATCACTCGAGGAAACCGCTCAGCTCGCGATCATGGCGATGCGGCATGACATCGAGCTGGCGGGATTTTCAGGGCACATACCGTTCGGTGAACCGATTGAAATGGATGAGTCCGCGCCCGGAAGTATCTCAGTGCGTAACGATTGCGGCGAAGACTGGGCGATTCGGATCACGGAACCGGTCGGCGGCAGCAACGACGCGTATCGATGGGATTGTCCGGCCTATGCACGCGCTGCCGCGCCCGGTGCGGATACGCTCGTTGTTCGTTACGCTGAACCGGAGCCGGCACCGGAACTCGAAACCGGACGCATCTATCTGCGCACGCATGCCCCAGGCAGTGTGCGCGTGTTTGTTGCCCCCGATGGCGAGGCGCCGGCCCCGGATCGGCTGGCCGGCACGCATGCGCTGCGTACGCGCGGCTACTACGTCAGCACGACTTCGGCAGCCGGCACGCCCGAAGCAGCGGTACCGTCGTTACGCGCGAAGACGCTGACGCAGCGCGGCGGGCGAGCGGTCGTCGTGGATGAGGAAATTCAACCGGGCATCGAAGACCTGCAGGTCGAGTTTTTCGTCGACAGCGGCCACAGCGTGTCTGCTGCAGATCTTTCTCCGGGAGATCCCGTGCGCGCGGTGCGAATCTGGCTGCTCGTCCGCAGCGAATTCCGGGAAAACGGAGTCGGTGGCGACGTCATTCCCGCCTATGCAGGCCGCGACACGAAAATCATCGCGGACGGTTATCGTCGCAGTCTCGTGACTGCAACCATCGCAATTACCGATGACCGACCCTTTTGACGCACAGTGCGTCCGCTGTGCGCATTTCGGGGCGGCACTGGTGACAGTACTTGTGCTGATTGCAGCCATCGCGGCCCTGACCGGCGCCGTCCTGCATGACGTTACGCTGACGACAGCAATGACTCGTCATTTCGCGGCGCAGGTGCGGGCAAGGCACGCGGCATTGTCTGCTATCGAGACGCTGCTCGCGGAAGTCCCGCTATCAGCCGGTCGTGAACTCAGGCGTGAGTTACGGCTCGGGCCTGACGAGCAGTTCGATGCGGTAGTGACCGTCCGCTATCTCGGCGAGACAGCTGCCCGGCCGAAGCCCGGCGACGCGACATCAGCCGTCACCCGACACTTCGAGATTACGGCCCGAATCGCCGACGGCCAGGGCACGCGGCATCGCCGCAGACTCTTTCAGCGAATCGTTGTGAATCCGGGCCCACCGGTGCAGTAACGTCATGCTCGACCGCTGGCTGCATCCTTCTCACGGCCGGTTTGAATGATACTGTCGAGAATGACCAGCGCCGCGCCGACCGTGATTGCGGAATCAGCGACGTTGAAGGCCGGAAAGTACCAATCCGAATAGTGCACGCGAATGAAGTCGATGACGTGGCCTCTGAACACTCTGTCGACCACGTTTCCAAGTGCGCCGCCGACGATGCACGCAAGCCCCGCTGCAAGCAGAACCTGTCCACGACGTGGCAGCTTCCATAGCCATACGCCAATCGCACTGCATACGATTACGCCGAGCACAGAAAAAAACCAGCGCTGCCATCCGGTCGACTCAGCAAACATGCTGAAAGCGACGCCTTCATTATGGAGCCGCATGAAGTCCAGGAACGGATTGAGCGTGATCGCTTCGAACTCGGCGAACCGCGCAACGATCAGTGCCTTTGTGGCCTGATCCAGCAATACGAGTGCGGCCGAAAGAATCAGCCAGATCGCCGCACGCTTGCCTGGCTGTTCCTGCCCGCTCACTTCTAACGCTGCCGTTCGTTCGCTTCAGAGTCCCGCGCGAGCCGAATCGTCCATTCCTGATCGCCCTGGCTGTGGCGCTGAATGAAGGCGTTATCACCGGGTACGGCCCAATGCGTCGTCAGTGTTTCGGCCGTGATGTAATCGCGATGGATCCGGATGACGGCTTCGATTTCGTTTGTGCCTTCGATCGACAGCACGATGCGATCAGACACTTCCAGACCAGCCTGCTTGCGTGCGTCCTGGACACAGCGCACAAGCTC
>JASFSB010000023.1:0-10841 GCA_050114615.1 Gammaproteobacteria bacterium | reverse complement strand
GCAGAATTACGCGATCGTGATCGTCACGCATTCGATGCAACAGGCCGCACGCGTGTCGCAACGCACGGCATATTTCCATCTCGGCAAGCTCATCGAAGTCGGTGTGACGGACGAATTGTTCACGAACCCGTCCCATAAGCTGACCGAGGACTACATTACAGGCCGATTCGGCTGACGGCGTGCCGCGGTGAGTCATCCCCGAACCGAGGCACATCGGCACAGGCAGCCGCCTCGCATCGCGGTCTGGCGTCAGTCCGGGCGCAGCAGATCGTTCAGGCTCGTTTTCGCGCGCGTGCGCTCGTCGACGCGCTTGACGATGATGGCACACGCGAGCGAGTAACTGCCGTCACCGGCGGGCAGTGAGCCGGGTACGACGACGGAGCCGGCCGGGACGCGCCCATAGAAGGTTTCGCCGGTCGTCCTGTCATAGATTCTCGTGCTTTGGCTCAGGAATACGCCCATCGCGACGACGCTCCCCTTCTCGACGATCACGCCTTCGACGATCTCCGAGCGCGCACCGATGAAGCAGTCGTCCTCGATGATGGTCGGCGCCGCCTGCAACGGTTCGAGCACGCCGCCGATGCCGGCGCCGCCGGATAAATGAACGTTCCTGCCGATCTGTGCGCAGCTTCCGACCGTTGCCCAGGTGTCGACCATCGTTCCTGAATCGACCCAGGCACCGATATTGACGAAGGAGGGCATCAGCACGACGTTCGGCGCAATCCATGCGCCGCGTCGCACGATCGCATCCGGTACGACGCGCGCGCCGGATGCCTGAAACTCCTGCGCCGAGCTTTGCGCATACTTGAGCGGCACTTTGTCGAAAAAGCGCGTATACCCGGCATCGATGACCGCATTGTCACGAATGCGAAATGACAGCAACACGGCCTTTTTCAGCCACTGATTGACGTGCCAGCCGCCCTCCCGCGGCTCGGCCACGCGCGCCTCGCCACTGTCGAGGGCATCCACACTGGCCTCGATTGCCTGAGCCAGTTCGGCATCGACGTTGCCGGGCGATATCGATTCACGGCGTTCCCAGCCCGCTTCGATGATGTCACTCAGATCCGCCATCTCGCGCATTCTCCGTCAGGATGATTGCTTCAACGCACGACTGAGCGCTTCGCCCAGCGTCTCGCATTCGGCATCAGTCAGTGGATGCGCATCGCTCGTCGTGATGAAGAACACGTCCTCGGCGCGCTCGCCTATCGTTGAAATCTTCGCTGCCTGTATGAACACGCCCTGTTGCTCGAAGACCTCGCCGATCTGAGACAACAGTCCGGGCCTGTCGCCGGCGACGATGCCAACGACCGTCCGCTCATTCGTCGCTTCGCGTGAAAAGTCGACCTCGACCGGAACGTTAAACGCCTTCGCGACGCGCGGGACGCGGCGACTGACGACGACATCGCCGGAAGCGCTGGTCTGCAGTGCCCGCAGTATCCGGGTTCTGATGCGCTCTAATGTGCGTGCATCCTCGATACGTTTGCCGTTGGCATCGAGAACCGTAAACGTATCGATGCTGCGGCCGTTCTCCAGTGGCACGATTCGGGCATCGACGATGTCGAGGCCGAAATCGTCCAGCACGGCAGTGGTTCGCGCAAATGAGTACAGATCCTGCGGCGCATAGACTGTCACGAGCGTATTGGCCGGCGACAGCTCCGAGTTGATCGAAACCAGAATCGACTCATCCGCCTGGCTGTCAGCGAGGATCTGTGTGTGCCAGGCGATCTCGGCAGGGCGGTGCCTGAGAAAATACTCCTGCGTGAAGTCTGTCCAGACCCGCCGGCAGAGTTCCTCGGGAAGCGAAGTCTCGTGCAGCAGCTTGCGGGCTGCGGCCTGCCGGTCCTCGATCAGCTCGTCCTGATCGATCGGATTGGAAAAACCACGCCGGATAGTGCGCAGCGTCGCCTGGTAGAGTTCCCAGAACAGCGAATCCTTCCAGGAGTTCCACAGCGAAGGGTTCGTACCGCGCACATCCGCCACGGTGAGCACGTACAGATACTCGAGATGTATCCGGTCTCCGACGATCCTGGCGAACTCGAGGATCACGTTTGGATCGTTCAGGTCCTTTTTCTGGGCCGTCACCGACAACGTCAGATGTTGCTTTACGAGCCATGCGACCAGGTGCGCCTCGTAGCGGCTCATCCCGTGTTCGAGGCAGAAGGCTTCCGCATCGACGGCACCGAGCTCCGAGTGATCGCCGCCGCGTCCTTTGGCGATGTCATGAAACAGACCCGCGAGATAGACGATTTCAGGCTTATCGAGCTGTTGCATCACCTGGCTGACGTGCGGCAGGTCGTCGCTGAACTCCGGCAGTGAGAGGCGGCGCAGGTTTTCGACGACGAACAGCGTATGCGCATCGACCGTGTAGGCATGAAAGAGGTCGTACTGCATCCGGCCGACGATTCTGCCGAAAGCCGGAACATACAGGCCGAGCACCCCGTACGTATTCATACGCCGCAGCGTACGGCTTACGCCGATCGGTGCGCGCAGGATGTCGAGAAACAGGCGGTGGTGGCGCGGGTCCTGCCGGAACCCCTCATCGATCAGCCACAGGTGCTGCTTGATCAGCGCGATCGTCGTTGCCGCAATGCCGCGCAGTTCCGTGTTGTTCTCGAGCAGCAGGAAAATCTCCAGCAACGTGGACGGATCCCGGGCGAAAACATCGTCCGACACGGCCTCGATGTAGCCATTGCGCACCTGGAAATTAGGGCCGAGGCTGCGTTCCGGCTCCTTCTCGCCCCCGATGATTACTTCCTCGAACTGCTGCAACGTCATCTCGTTGATGCGGCTGACTTCCATGACCGTACGGTAATAGCGTTGCATCATCTGCTCGACAGCCAGCGTGTAGCTGGCGTCTTCGTAGCCGAGCATTTCAGCGAGTTTGATCTGGTGGTCGAAGAGAATTCGATCTTCCCTGCGGCCGGTCAGGAGGTGCAGCGCGAAGCGAATCCGCCAGAGGAACGCCTGGCTCGAGCGCAGAATTCGGAGCTGGCCGGCGGTCAGCAGCCCGACTTCGACGAGCTTCTCGAGGGAGCCGAATCCATAGTGGCGACGTGCGATCCAGGAGAGAATCTGTATGTCGCGAAGACCGCCCGGGCTCGACTTCAGGTTGGGTTCGAGATTGTGCGCCGTATCGTGATAGCGCAGGTGCCTTGCGCGCTGTTCTTCGACTTTGCCGTTGAAAAACGCTGCCGAATCCCAGGTGTTGTCGCCGGTTATGTATTCGGACAGCTGTGCGAACAATCTGCCGCTGCCGGCGATCAGGCGCGACTCGAGCAGCGTCGTCATGACGCTCAGATCCGCTTTGGCCTGCGCCTGGCAGTCAGCGAGCGTTCTGACGCTTTGCCCGACTTCGAGCCCGATATCCCAGAGAAACGTGAGGAAACCCGCGACCGCGCCTTCAATGGCAGCGACGTTTTCGGAGTCGTGCAGAATGAGCAGGTCGATATCCGAACCCGGGTGCAGCTCACCGCGGCCGTAGCCGCCCACGGCGACGAGATCCATGCTGTCCGCGATGCCGTTGCCGCGTGTCTCCCAGCAGCGCTGAATGATGTGATCGATTGCCCGCGCACGGTCCTCCACCAGGGTCTCGATCGGTTCGGAGGCGCGAAACCGCCGGGCCAGGTCCTCGTTGGTCTTCGCGAGCAGCGCCCGACATGCCGCGACGGAGTCCTGTTCGCCGTTGAGCGCCCGAATCAGCGCCGCATCGTTGACGCCGGTTTCATCGACCGTCGCGACCTCCTCGAGGCTGGTTTCACTCACGGTCGGCGCTCCCGAGCGTCAGGACCTCGTAGCCCGATTCAGTAATCAGAATCGTATGCTCCCACTGCGCCGACAGCGAGTGGTCCTTCGTGACGACGGTCCACCCGTCGGCGAGCGTCTTCACATGGCGTCGACCTGCATTGACCATCGGCTCCACGGTGATGGCCATGCCCGGAACGAGTTCGACGCCGGTATTGGGTTTGCCGTAATGCAGAACCTGGGGGTCTTCGTGAAACGTTCGGCCGATGCCGTGCCCGCAGTACTCGCGCACCACCGAGAAGCGCTGCGCCTCGACATACTCCTGCACGGCGCTGCCGACGTCTCCGAGTCTGGCGCCGGGACGGATGGCCCGTATCCCGCGCCACATGCCCTCGTAGCTGGCGTCGCTGACGCGCTGCGCCAGCACGCTCGGGGTGCCGACGAAATACATGCGGCTCGTGTCGCCGTGGAAGCCTTCGTGGATGACCGTCACGTCGATATTGACGATATCCCCGCTTTTCAGCGTCTTGTCGTTCGGAATGCCGTGGCAGACGACGTGGTTGACCGACGTACAGATCGACTTCGGGAATCCCCGATAGTTCAGGCACGCAGGCACGGCCTGCTGCTCGATGACGATGAAGTCGTGGCAGATGCGGTCCAGCTCCTCGGTGGTCACGCCCGGGCGGACGTGCTCGCCGATCATGTCGAGCACGTCCGCGGCCATCCGGCCGGCGACACGCATATGCGCCTGCTCTTCAGGCGACTTGATAGTGACATTCATCGGTATTTCTCAGCGCGCCGGCGTCGGCGGCGCAGTCTCTGACGACGTTGGTTCGTAGGCGCAGCTATGGTATAAAGCGCGCGCCCCGGAGGCAATTGGACGCCGGGGCTATTAAACGACACACACGCGCCTTAACCCGTGATCAGGGTGCCAGAAATACTGGTTGATTCCGGGGGCTGCGTGGAGGATTAACCCGAATAAGGAGCTTTCATGGCCGACGTCACCATGCGCCGGATGCTGGAAGCGGGCGTCCACTTTGGACATCAGACCCGCTTCTGGAACCCGAAAATGCAGCCGTATATCTTCGGCGAGCGCAATAAAATCCACATCATCAATCTCGAGAAGACGTTACCGCTGTACGTCGAAGCGGCAGAGTTCGTCCGTAAACTCGTCTCCGACGGCGGTACCGTGCTGTTCGTCGGGTCCAAGCGCGCTGCCCGCCAGGCGATCGCCGAGCAGGCCGCCCGCTGCGGCATGCCGTACGTCAGCCAGCGCTGGCTGGGCGGCATGCTGACGAACTTCAAGACGATCCGTCAGTCCATCAGGCGGCTGAAGGATCTCGAAGAAATCACCGCCGAAGGTGCGAGTCACGACTTCACCAAGAAGGAAATACTCGGGATGACGCGTGAGCGCGACAAGCTGCAGCTTGCGCTCGGCGGCATCAAGGAAATGGATTCCCTGCCTGATGCGATATTCGTCATCGATGTGGGCCACGAGGAAATCGCCGTGCGCGAGGCACATAAGCTCGGCATCGCTGTCGTGGCTGTCGTCGATACGAACTGCTCGCCCGATGGCGTCGATCTCGCAATCCCGGGTAACGACGATGCGATGCGGGCGATCGAGCTGTACGCGACGGGCATCGCCGACGCCGTGCTGGACGGCAAGGCCTCGATTCCCGACGTCCCGACGGGCGACGACGAGTTCGTCGAGCTCGACGAGGAAGGTAAGCCGAGAGTCGCTGCCAATCGTCGTAAAACGGCCGGCAAGAAGCGGGCACGCGTCACTAAAACCCGTTCGACCAAACCGGCTGCCGACACCGCAGGTGCGCAAGCCGCGCCCGAGCCGGATAAGGCTGTGGAGGAAGCCGGCACGGGCGAAGCCGAAACAGCGGCTGAAGGCGGCGCATCGCAGGCGCCGGCTGCGCAAGCCGCTGCTGCGGAGCCCGACACAGGCGGCGAGTCGGCGGATACTGCGCCGGCTGAGGAAGAACCAAAAACAGAGAATTGAGCGATGGCGATCAAACCCGCAATGGTCAAAGAGCTCCGCGAACGCACGGGCGCGGGCATGATGGACTGCAAGAAGGCACTCGTTGAATCCGACGGTGATCTCGAGGCAGCCGCCGAGCTGTTGCGCAAGGCCGGTCAGGCAAAGGCGGACAAGAAGTCCGGGCGCGTCGCCGCGGAAGGTCAGGTGCTGGTCAAGAGCGACAAAGGACGGCACGTCGTCGTCGAGGTGAACTCCGAAACGGACTTCGTGGCCAACGACGAAAATTTTCGTCAGTTTGCCGATGTCGTCGCCGACGCGGCGCTCAGTTCGCTGCCCGGGAGCGTCGATGAATTGATGAGCGCGAAAACGAACGGCCAGTCGGTCGAGGAAGCGCGCCAGGCGCTCATTACCAAGGTGGGCGAAAATATCGCCGTGCGCCGATTCGAGATTCTCGAGTCGAACGGGACCGTCGGCGCGTATACGCACATGGGCCGAATCGGCGTGGTCGTCGAAATGGACGGCGGCGACGAGGCACTTGCGCGGGACATTGCAATGCACATCGCCGCCACGGCGCCACAATGCGTGTCGCGCGATGACATCCCGGCCGATCAGATCGACAAAGAGCGGGAGATACTCAGCGCTCAGGCGCTGCAGGAAGGCAAGCCGGCGAACATCGTCGAGAAGATGGTCGAAGGTCGCCTGCGAAAGTTCTTCGACGAAGTCACGCTACTCGGCCAGCCGTTCGTCAGGAATCCTGATCAGACAGTCGGTGATCTGCTCAGGGAGCGCAAAGCCGGTGTCAGGGGTTTCATTCGCTATGCCGTCGGTGAGGGCGTCGACAGGTCGGCCGCAGAGGTCGACTGAGGCGCGCTCGGGTACCGCGGTATGGCTCAGGGGCAACCTGCCTATCGAAGAATACTGCTGAAACTCAGCGGCGAAGCGTTGCTTGGCAGCCAGCCCTACGGAATCGATCCGCCCGTCATCGGGCGGCTGGCAGAAGAAATTACGGCTGTGTGCGAGCGCAGCGTCGAAGTGGGTCTCGTCATTGGTGGCGGCAATATCTTCAGGGGTGCCGGGCTCGCGAAGGCCGGTATGGATCGCGTCACCGCTGATCACATGGGCATGCTCGCGACCGTCATGAACGCACTCGCGATGCAGGACGCACTGGAGCGCTGCGGTGTGCCGGCGCGCGTCATGTCTGCATTGCAGATACATGAAGTCTGCGAGGACTACATTCGGCGTCGCGCCATCAGGCACCTGGAGAAGGGGCGAGTGGTCATCTTTGCAGCCGGCACGGGCAATCCGTTCTTCACCACCGACACGGCGGCGAGTCTCAGAGCAATCGAAATTGGTGCCGACGTGTTGCTCAAGGCGACGAAGGTCGATGGCGTTTATTCGGCTGATCCGGTGAGCGATTCCACGGCGACGCGATATGACGATCTGAGTTTCGATCAGGTCCTCAATGAAAAGCTCGCCGTCATGGATGCAACCTCGATCGTGATGTGTCGCGACAACAATCTGCCGCTCGTCGTGTTCGATCAGAATCAGGCAGGTGCGATTGAACGGATAGTCTGCGGTGAGCGGCTCGGCACGACGGTACACAACTAGAAACTTCTGTGAGTGCCGCTGAATCATGAGCCGCCGGCACATTCCTGAGACAGACCACTGAGGCGAAACGATGATCGATGAAATCCTGAAGGACGCCGAAGAGCGCATGGCACGCAGCATCGAGGCGCTCAATGACGAATTCCGGCGGGTACGAACGGGGCGTGCGCACACCGGATTGCTCGAGCATATCTCGGTCGAATATTACGGCTCTCAGGTGCCCATCAATCAGGCGGCAAATGTCACCGTGGAGGATGCCCGCACGCTGGCGGTCGCGCCGTGGGAAAAGCAGATGGTTGCTCCGATCGAGAAAGCGATCCTGACGTCGGATCTCGGGCTGACGCCGATTTCTGCCGGAACGGTCATTCGGGTTCCGCTGCCGCCCATGACCGAAGAGCGGCGGAAAGATCTCGCTCGCGTACTACGGAACGAGGCCGAAGGCGGTCGCATCGCCGTGCGCAATGTTCGTCGCGATGCGATCAGTGACGTGAAGGAGCTGCAGAAGGAGAAACTCATCACGGAAGATGACGAGCACAAAGCGCAGGACGACATTCAGAAGATCACCGACAAGTTTGTCGCACAGATCGATGCGCTGCTCGAAGAGAAGGAAAAAGAGATCATGGAGTTCTAGAGAGTCCGTCCCCCGGGTAGTAATCAGCGTGCGTAGCAAACAGGCAGCCCCGGCGCAGCCAGGACACATTGCGATCATCATGGATGGCAACGGACGCTGGGCGAAGCGACGTGCTTTGCCGCGCCAGGCCGGTCATCGCGCCGGCCTCAAGCCCGTTCGAATGGCCGTCGAGCGCTGTGTCGAGCTCGGCATCCGCACGTTGACGATCTTCGCCTTCTCCAGCGAGAACTGGGAGCGGCCGCCGGAGGAAGTGACGGGACTCATGTCGCTGTTCGTCGAAGCGATCGAGCGCGAGGTCGACGAGCTGCACGCCAACGGCGTTCGTCTGCGGTTTATCGGCGATCGCTCCATCCTCAGTAAGACGCTGTGCGCAGCGGCCGATGCAGCAGAATGCAGGACGCAGGGAAACGACCGCCTCGAGCTGATCGTTGCGGTAGCGTATGGCGGTCGCTGGGATATCGGGCGCGCCGCGGCCCGGCTTGCGCAGGAAGCGCGTGACGGGCTGATCGACCCGGCTTCGATCGACGAAGCCAGTGTCGCCGGGCGTCTGCAGACGGCAGGTCTGCCGAATGTCGATCTGCTGATTCGTACGGGGGGCGAGAAACGGATCAGCAACTTCATGCTGTGGGATATCGCATACAGCGAAATCTACTTCACTGATGTTTTGTGGCCGGATTTCTCCCAGGCCGAATTCGACCGCGCCCTGAAGTCGTTTGCTGCGCGGCAGCGACGTTTCGGCCGCACCGGTGAGCAGGTCGATTCGGCGTGCTGAGCAGGCGCATTCTCACCGCCGTGATATTCGGCGTTGCGGTCGTCGCGGCGATCACGCTGCTGCCTTCGCTGTGGGCCGGCGTGCTGCTCGGTGCGCTGTGGCTCACGGGCGCGTACGAATGGGCGGGCTTCGCCGGTCTCGGTCGAACTGCCCGACTCATGTACGTTTTGGCGCATGCCGTGGCGATGGTCGTCATTGGTCAGCTCTTACACAGCAGCGAGTTCGTCACTGTGGTGCTCGGCGTTGCGCTGCTTTGGTGGCTCGTCGTCATCGCGATGTTGTACGCGTATCCGAAATCGTTGTCCGCACCGGTTACGATGCTCGCAGGGCTCGTGACGCTCGCGCCGTCTTGGGCACTGCTGGCCTGGCTCCACAGCGCCGTCGCCGACGGGCCGCTGCTGCTGCTGGGGCTGCTCGCGGTCGTGTGGTCGGCAGACTCCGGCGCCTATTTCTGCGGGCGCGCGTTCGGACGGCACAAGCTGGCTCCGAGTGTCAGTCCCGGCAAGACCTGGGAAGGCGTCGCCGGCGGCGTCGTGGCCGCGGCACTGTTCGGCGCAGCGGCCAGCCTGATTACCGATGTCGGTACACTCGAGACTGCACTGCTGGCGGCGGCGACGGCAGCGGTATCCGTGCTTGGCGATCTGAACGTCAGCATGTTCAAGCGCAACGCCGGGCTGAAGGACAGCGGTCGTGTGCTGCCGGGCCACGGCGGCGTGCTCGATCGCGCGGACAGCGTGACCGCGGCCGCTGCAATGTTCGTGTTCGGGCTGATATTAGTCGGTATCATTACGTGATGTTAATTCGCAACGTCTTAATCGGCGCCGTGAGTTCGTGGACAATTCGACGTGAACCGTTACGATGCGCAGGCTCGAGCGCTGTTGTATCCACACGACATAGTCTGGCATAGATGATCGATCTCATTATCAAGATTCTCGCGTTCGTTGTGGCGATCAGTGTCCTCGTTGCCGTGCACGAGTTCGGCCACTACTACGTTGCGCGCCGCCTGGGTTTTCGCGTCGAGCGATTCTCGATCGGATTTGGGCGGGCGCTGTGGCGCTGGCACGGCAGGGACGCTGACCGCGTCGAATATCAGATCGCCGCGATTCCGCTCGGAGGTTATGTCAAATTACTTGACGAGCGTGATGCGCCGGCCGACACGCCCGACCTCGACCGGGCATTCAATCGGCGCCCCGTGGCCCATCGTATCGCGGTACTCGCGGCCGGGCCGGGCATCAATTTTCTGTTCGCAATCGTCGCATTCTGGGCGCTCTATCTGATGGGCGTGCCGGATGTGAAGCCACTCATATTCGACGTCGAGGCCGATTCGCCTGCGGCAGCAGCGGGTCTGCGCGCGGACGACATGATCGAAGTCGTCGGAGATCGCTCGGTCGAGACCTGGACAGCGGCGACGTATGCGATCCTCGACGAGATTTTCGATGACGGCATCATCGATCTCACGGTGCGTGGCGCCGACCGGCTCTCGCGCGAAGTCCGGATCGACGTGCGCGGCCGGGCGGGCGAGCTGTCGGAGCCGGATGCACTGTTCGACGAGCTCGGACTCGCGCTGCGGCCGGTGCCCCCGGCAATTGCCGGCCAGATCACTTCCGGCGGAGCGGCGGAACGCGCCGGTATCCTGCCTGGCGATACGATCATGGCAATCGACGGTGAGGCGGTCAGCGACTTTGTCCGGCTCGCCGAACGCGTCAGGGCGCGACCGGGTGAGACGGCCGTATTTGCCATTCAACGCGACGGTCGCGCGCTCGAACTCGAAGTCGCGATCGATCGAATCGACGACGGCGGTGTCGATATCGGCCGTATCGGCGTGGGCCCGATTTCCCAGTGGCCGGAGGCAACGCGCGATAAGCTCGAGTCGCTGCAGACCGTCCAGCGCTTCGGCCCTGTCGCCGCATTGTCCGAGGCGACACGCCGGACCTGGGACACGACGGCGCTGACATTGCGCCTGATCGGCGGCATGGTGACCGGTCAGGTTTCGCTGCGTTCCGTTTCCGGACCGATAACGATTGCAGACTATGCCGGCGACTATGCGCGCGCGGGCCTGGCCCCGTTTTTGAGTTTTCTCGGGCTCGTGAGCATCAGTCTCGGTA
>JASFSB010000022.1:0-10958 GCA_050114615.1 Gammaproteobacteria bacterium | reverse complement strand
AACCGTGGCAGATTACGCGCAATTACCGCAAGGCCGCCTACCCGGATGACGAATTACGCGAGTTTGCCTGCGCGGAAGGTCTGCGCGACGCGCCGCATTGAGAGGTTTCGGCTCAGGCGGCCCGGTGACTCAGCGATGTCGAGGTTTGCAGGCCGTCACTCGGAGCGCCTGGCCGCGGTCTCCGCCGCCTGCAACACACGCAGGAAATTGCCGCTCCAGATTTTCGCGACTTCTTCCGGCGTATAGCCCCGCTCGAGCAGCGCACGCGTCAGATTCTCTGCTTCGCCTGCATCGGCATAACCGATGATGCCGGCGCCGTGGTCGAAATCCGTGCCTATGCAAACGTGGTCGATCCCGACCCGCTCCACGACATAATCGATGTGATCGACATAGTCCTCGAGCGTTGCACGGGGCACCGAGGCGAGCGCCCGTCCCACGTATTCCCCGGCATTTGCCCCTGCCAGACGATTGCTGTCATCAAGCACTCCGCGGAATTCGCGCGGCAGTCCATATTCCTGCCGGATGTCTCCGAGCGCTGAGACGAAATCGGGCGGTCGCGGCGCAAGATAGGTGTTGAATGGCGGAATACAGACAGCGCCGCCACCGCCGGCGATGGCATCCATTTCATGGTCGAGCAGATTGCGCGTCTCGTCGACCATCGCGCGCACCGCAGAATGCGTTGCCAGCACCGGTGCGCGCGACAACTCGATCGTCTGCCGCAGCGCGGCAGGCGTAAGCTGGGAGACGTCTATCACGACGCCGAAATCGTTCAGCCGACGGATCGCTTCCCGTCCGAGTTCGGATAACCCGCCATTGGGCGCATCACCCGGCACAGCCGGCCGTGACGAATCGGAAAAAGCATTATTGCCGGCATGGTTGAAAGCGAAAATCCGAACACCTTCGCTCACATAATCGTCCACGAGCTCGATATTCGTCCCGAGTCCATAGGCGTTCTGGAAGCTGAGCAGGATCGCGATTCGACCCTGCGCGTTGAGCCGCTCGATGTCAGCGTACGACCGCGCCAGGCCAAGCCTTTCCGGAAATGCCTCGGCCATCCCACGCACCATGGCGAGCTTCGCATCGATCTCAGCATGAGCTGCAGCGATTCCCGCCGGCGTATCCGGTCCGTTGGGTGACTGCAGGGCGAGTGTCTGTATCGCCATGCCGCCGGCCTCCAGCTTATTGAGCGTCAGTTGCGACTGGCCATCGTCAGTACGATAAATATCGGGCGTCGTCGAGACGAGGATATCGGCATGGGCGTCTGCCGGACGCGCTGCTTCGTGTACGGCGCGAACCACGCTATCGGTTACGTCAGCAACATTCTGCTGTGCATGGACGCCCTCGCCGGCGCAAAGCACTGCTGCAGCAAACGCTGCCGCACGCAAGGTTCCACGCATCAGCGTTTCCATCTGATCCCGAACCGACCGGTGCCGCTGCCTCCGCTAGTCGCCGCCCGGCGCCCCGGTCCGCGGTGAACTCAGGAACAGCTTCGTCCCGTCGGGAAGCGTCACGTCGCGGCCGTTGGCGGCGTTGGATCCGTTGCGGTGCCGGTAACCGAAGACCACGACCTGTGTTCCGACCGGAATAGAGTCGCGGGTCATTCCGCGGCGAACCAGCGTGTTCGGGCTGCCCGCCTCGATCATCCAGCTGGCCACGTCACCGTTCTCGTCTTCGACATCGATATGGATCCATGCATGCGGGTTGATCCATTCCACTCTCGTGATGGTGCCTTCGAGGGTGATGGGCTGATTCGCGTCGAATTCCAGCGAAAACGCGTGGTGCGCTGCAGCCGGCAACGCTGCTGCAAGTAACGCCGAAATGAAAAATGCTTTGACTTTCATGGTCTTTCTCCTTACCTGTCTTCACCGGCGCGGCGCTCTTCTTCGCGCGCGGCAGACAATATTCCGGTCATCCCGTAATTGCCTTCGTGACAGGCGTACTCGACCAGATGTCCTTCCTGGGGATGCATGAAGACTTCGATCGTCCAGGGCGCGGTGAACACGACCGGATCGTGCACCGTTGCCTCGTAACGAATCTGATCCGGCGCAGTGCGGGTGAATCGTTCGACGACTCGGAACTCGTCACTCATGACCGAGTTCAGCAACTGCACGCCGTAAAAATAACGGTTGGCTTTCTGATTCGTCGTCTCGACGACGAGTGTGTCGCCTTCCCAGTGTCCGCGTGAGTCCCCGGTCCACTGCGTGACGCCCTCAGGAAAGTGCGACCGCCCGTCGATCGGGATGACGCGTACGTCATGATTGATTTCTGCCATGATCGTGACGTAGTCCGGTGTCTGCACAATGTAGTAATTATTGTTATAGGGCTCCGGAAGCATGGGCGCTGCGCCGCCACCGAACACGATGCAGCGTTCCGTCAGGTAACGGTCTGCGGGCGTGTCAGCGGGATGCATCGCGCCATAGGCCTGATTCTCCTCGAAGCGCCGCTGGCCTTCCGCTGTGAATGGCGGCACGCGTCCGTTGGCCGGGTCTTTGATCAGCGAGGTCCGCAGCGTGGGTACGATCGTCTCACCGCGGTCCATCCAGGCGTCGTTGTATGAACCGGGATTACCGGCTTCGCGCTCCGCTTCGATACGGTCACTCTCACTGCTGCCGGGATTCAGCCGGGATGCAACGTATGCCTGCGCCTCTTCCGGCGTAAAAAAGGCTTTGTCGGCCAGCTCGGCCGGGCGCTGCAACGGCGTCAGCGTTGCATTGGACCAGCGCCCCTGCAGGTCGGGATCGCCCCATGGCGTGCGGGGCTCCTGAGCCTGCGCGGCTGCCAGCAAAAGAACGAGTGGCATTGATGTGCCGATGGCTGCGGTTCGCAATTTCATCGTCTGATTCCTCCTCATTCGCCGGCGCGCTTGTAGTACTCACCGTAGAGCAGTTCTTCGGTGAATTCCACACATTTGAATTCCATCAGGTGCGCATCCGGGTCTGCATGTCGATAGAGCCGAAAAGCGATCTTCCAGGGTTCAGAGAAGGTGCGCGAATCTTCGAGCGTCGCTTCGTAGTCGATGGCATCCGGCCCTGCAAACGAGTATCGCTCTGTAACATTCAAAGCGTAACTCGCGTGGTTTCCGGCGCGATCGAGCCAGGCCTGGCCGTTGAACCCTGTGACGTTGACCACGAGCGTATCACCATCCCACGACGCATTCGATACCCCCATCCAGCTGTCGATCGCCGAGGGCACGAATTCATCCAGATTGATGATTCTGGCTGCACCGGCGAACTGATAGGCGAACAGCATGTGGTTGTCCGAATGGAAGATCTGGAACGGGTAAGGCATGTAGTTTGCGCGTGGCACGCCGGGCATATAGCACTTGACTTCAGGATCTTCGCTCCAGCGCCGCTCGTAGTTGCGGCGCTGCTGTTCGGCTGCCGCGGGCAGATACGGAATATGATCGCCTTCGACGATGCCCCGGCCGGGCGGCGTCGACAGCAGCGTGCCATATTGCGGCGGACCCGCACTCGCCCCATGGGTCAGTATGTTCCAGTTCGCCGTCGTCAGTGACTGCCACACGCCGCTGAAGTTCGGCTTGCCGTTTGCAAGTCGCGGGATGTCACCGGCGGATTGCGCCTGAGCGTGAACGGACACGAGCAGCAAAGCACCGGTGAGAAGTCTTGGGATTGTTTTCATGTTAGTTTCCAGTTGCGTCGTTAGTCTGCCGGCTCGATCCTCAGTATCGATCCGTTAGGCGTCAGCTGCGCGCTGCCGGGGCCCATCTGCAGGTCGCGCTCGACTGCCAGGTAAATGTTGTCATCGGGTCCCTGACGCACATCTCTGACGCGCACATCCAGCGGGATGAGCAACGACTCCCGCCTTTCCGTCTGCGGCGGCGGCTGATCGAACGCAACGCGCTGCAGCTGCTGGCCGCTCAGGCCGCCGATGAAGAAATGCCCCTTCCACAGCGGAAACTGATCGCCATCGTAGATCATCAGGCTCGACGGGCTGATCGCGGGTACCCAGAACATGACCGGCATTTCTATGCCGGGGCGCCACCACGACTGCTCCGAGGCAAGATTACCCGTATAGATCTTGCCGAGCGACACGAGCGGCCAGCCGTAATTGCGGCCCGGGATGATGCGATTGAGCTCGTCGCCGGCCATTGGTCCGATTTCCGTCGCCCACATCTCACCGGTTTCCGGATGCCAGGCAAGCCCCTGCGCATTGCGGTGACCGTGGGTGTAGATTTCCGGCAGGGCACCGGGCTGCCTGACGAACGGATTATCGTCGGGCGCCGTGCCGTCATCGCGCAGCCGGAGGATCTTGCCGACGTGATTGTCGGTTCCCTGCGCGAGCATGCGAAAGCTGGAGTCGTCTGTCGTGTTGCCGGCATCGCGATCTCCAACGGTCAGATAAATCATTCCGTCGGGACCGAATTCGGCCCGCCCGGCGGTTGCTCCGGAGCCCCACGCGGACGCAACGAAGATTTCCTCGACGTTCGCCAGCCGATGACCGTCGAAGCGGGCCCGCGCCAGAGCGACAGTTGAATCTCCGCCGGTACGATCCTTCACGTACGAAATGTAGATCAGCCCATTCGACTCGAAATCCGGATGCAGGATGACGGAATTCATGCTCCGCGCACGCAACGCCTCCGCCGTCCAGCCCGGAACGTCCGCGATCCGGCCATCGCGAATGACGCGCAGATTGCCCGGCAGTTCACTGACCAGCATATCCGTGCCGCCCGGCAGAAAGCTCAGATGCCAGGGCCGCACCAGACCGTACGCCACGGTGACGACGCGGATTCGAACAAGCTCGCCCGGCGGGCAACCGCCATGGACTCCCCCGTTTGGTGAGCACGGGCCCGGCGTGTGCGTGTCGAATACCCAGGTGGAGTCGCCTTCCTGGGCGCTCACACCACACGTGACGAGTAAAACCGCGGCTGCGAAAACAGCCGAACGTAACGGCCGCATATCTCCCCCTCCGTCGATATCGCCTTGAGAAAAGACAATAGGCGCAAGGAGAGACCGTGGTCAACCTGACCCTCGTATAATGCACCGAATGACCGACGCCATAGCACAGCGGGCAGCCCGGCTGGATACCGCTACGATCAGCGACGCGCTCGACCGGTTAGGTATTGCCGGCCAGTGCCTCGGTATCAAGCCTCGGGATCATGCGTTCCGTATGACCGGCCGCGCATATACCGTCCTGTACGGGCCGGCAGACAAGGCGAATCCCGGCACCGTCGGTGACTATATAGACGATCTCGAATCGGGCACCGTCGTCGTGCTGGATAACGGCGGGCGGGAAGACGCTACCGTATGGGGGGACATTTTGACCGAACTGGCGCACCGAAAAGGCCTCGCCGGAACCGTGATCGACGGCGCTAATCGCGATACGCACCTGTGCCTGAGTCTCGGCTATCCCGTGTTCAGTCGCAGTTATTCGATGCGAACCGGCAAGGACCGCGTGCAGGTCAATGCGGAGCAGGTACCGGTGACGATCGGTCAGGCTCGTGTGACACCCGGGGATCTGCTGCGTGGCGACGCCGACGGCGTCGTCGTCGTGCCGCAATCGCATGAAACCGAAATCATCGAAGCCGCCGAAGCGATTCACGCAGCGGAAGCCGGTATTCGCGAATTCCTCAATACCGGAAAATCGCTGCGCGAGGCGCGGGAAGCCATGCAATACCATCGCCTGCAGCGTCGTGCTGACCGATGAGCGCGCAACTCCGGGAACGGCTCCTGGCGCTCGACTCCTGCGCCCTGTCGGACGCGCTCGATTCCCTGCAGCTGCCTGCGGCTGTCACCGGATTGATACCGCTCACCGTCCGCCGCCGCATTGCCGGCCTTGCCGTGACGGTCAGGCTTATGCCTGAGCAACCCTCAGCTCAGAGCTCACGCCATCTCGGCACCACGGCGATCGAAGCGGCAGGCAGCGGAGACATCATCGTCATCGAGCACCGCTCCGGCACCGAATGCGCCGGCTGGGGCGGCGTGTTGTCGGTCGGGGCACAACAGCGAAAACTGGGCGGTGTGATCATCGACGGACTCGCGCGCGACGTCGACGAAGCCAGCCAGCTCGGGTTCCCGATATTCGCCCGCGGCGCGACCGCACGTACTGCACGCGGGCGCGTCTGGGAAGTCGCGACCAACGAACGTGTCGTGATCGGCGATGTCGACGTCGACCCCGGGGACTGGGTGCTCGCCGATTCCAGCGGGGCGGTGTTTATTCCGAACGAGCGGATAGCAGAGGTCCTCGTCCGCGCTGAACGGATCGCGCACCGCGAACGACTGATGGCCGAAGCGCTACGCAGCGGTGAGCGAATCACCGACGTGCTGGGGCGCGACTACGAAGACATGCTTACCCGACTCGACTGAGCGCGGCATCGACCGCTATGCCCTGCGTCCCGGCGTAAGTAACGGGGGCGCACGGATCGGCGCCCCCGCGGCTGATCATTTATCAGAATTCGCTTCAATTTCCTCCGCTAACCCGATGAATTCACGCACGTAATCAGCGTTATCGAGTTGGGCCATCGCGAAGTGACCGCCACCGCGTAAGCCGCGATCGGGGAAGTAGACGAACGAAGCATCGACGCCGGCCTGCTGCCACACGGCCGCCTGGCATTCCAGTCCCGGGCGCGTCACGTTCAGTCCCATTTCGGAACCGACGAGCACGACCGGAATGTCGTCGAAGTTCACCAGGCGACTCGGCCTGGCACCCTGCATCAGGCAGCCATCATGATCGACGGCGGCGAATCCGTCCGGCAGCGGCGGATCCACTTCCCAGCTGGCGATGGCTGGCGGTCCGCCGCCGAAACCCGGTGCCACCGGGTTGCTGCCCGCCGCCTCGAACGCGATGATCCCAACGACATTGTCTGCGTTCAGGTCAGGCACGCGAAATGTGGCACCGCCACCGGCCGAATGCGCGAACAGGATCGCCGGACCAATCTCATCGAGTAAGGCGGAAATCGTTCTGGCAGCGACATCATTGCCGCAATACGGAGCGGTCGCACCGCCGGCTGTCCATCCAACCACCGCATCGTTGGTCGGTGTCGGTTTGCCTCCGGGCCAGACCGATTCCTCGGATGTGGCCAGCACTGAAATAAATGCCGAGTTCGCAACACCGACCGCAGCATTGCCGCAGCTTTGGTTACTCTGCGAGCGGCCGTGGCCAGGACGGTCGACGACATAGACATCCCAGCCGTCGGCTACGAAATAATCGACCCATCCGTCACGTCCGTCCGGAGTTTCCAGCCAATCCGTACCCTGACCGCCGCCGCCATGGATGAACACGACCGGATAGTCGTGCTCGAGTTCAGCCGGCAACATGTACTGCACGAACATCGGATTGAGTACGTTGACCGAATCGTTGTCGGCCGCTTCAGTCGTATATCCGACGAATCGCCAGCCGATATCGCGCAACTCGAGTCTGCCGGCCTCGCCGCCGGCCAGTGCAACTGACGTGAAGGCGCCGGCACAAAGCCCGCTGATTAATACAAGCAATGATGCTCGTCCTGACATGTTGGTCGCTCCTATAGGCTTTATCCCATGTGTTGGGTTCTATAATAACCCGAAGCTCAGGCAATCGAGGACCAGCCATGCACTGGCGAATCGCTGTCATTGCGGCCGCAACGGTGTTGACGCCGCCGGCGCTCATGGCGCAGGCGGGCAGCTCTGCCGACGAACTCGTTTACGACACTTATGTTCCGGGCTCGTGCTCACCGAACGGACAGGCGCAGGGCCAGTGCGTGCCGGGCGATCTCGTGCGAATCCGGCTCGTGCCCGTCGCCGAAGGCCTCGAGCAACCACGCCATCTCGCATTTCTGCCTGGCGGCCGCGAGTTGCTGATTACGACGCCAACCGGGATACGTGTCGTTCGTAACGGCCGCCTGCTCCCTGAGGCCATTGCGGGCTGGCCACAGGCGGAACTCAGTTCCGGCGCCCTGCAAGCCGCGTTTCCGCACCCGCGTTTCGCTCAAAATAACATCGTCTACATCTACTACGTCAAGAGTCGCGACGACGACGGCGCGACGACACTCGCGCTCGCCCGGGCACGTTTGAACGACATGTCACTGTCGGGCGTCGAGGAGATATTCGTCGTCGATGGCTGGATCGTCGGCGGCCCGATCGCCGGACGCGCGAAATTCGGCCCCGACGGGATGATCTACATGACCCTGAACGATCACGATCCGGGTTTCTCGACTGATGATCCGCGAGTGCGGCTGCTGGCTCAGGACGTCGGCAGCGGAGTCGGCAAGATTATGCGCGTGCGTGACGACGGGGGGATCCCCGATGACAATCCTTTTGCGAATGAGCCCGGCGCCAACCCGGCGGTCTTCACCTATGGCCACCGTAACGCGACGGATATCGACTGGGATCCGCAAACCGGTGTGCCGTGGGCGACTGAGATTGGTCCGATGGGCGGCGACGAGCTCAATATTCTCGAGCCGGGGGCAAACTACGGCTGGCCGCTCGTTTCCCTGGGCACGATTTATAATGAGTCCCAGGTGTCCGAGCAGAGCTGGTGGCGTCCGGGCATGAAGATGCCCAGGATGCACTGGACGCCGTCCATCAGTCCGAACAGCATCGCGTTCTATAGCGGCGACAGGATTCCCCAGTGGCGCGGTCACCTGTTCATTGGCGCACTCAACGGACAGATGCTGCAACGCGTTGCCTTTAATCAGCCGGAGCCACAGTCGGAACGCCGCGAAGCGCTGTTCATGAACCTGGGCCGCCGCTTCCGACATGTCGTTCAGGGGCCTGACGGATATCTCTATACCGCCACGATCGTCCGTATCCTGGGTCCGGGCGCGCCGATCGGTGCCAATCGCAGCGGCATCGTGTACCGCATAGAGCCAGCCGAATAGCCGCGCGGCAGCGGCGCTGTCTTAGCGTTCGCTGTCACCGCGGTATATGAGCAGCTGCTGCAGACCACCGGTGTGAATCGCCATCTCGGATTCCGGAGACGACGCGCGGTTGCACAGAAAAAGATCAGCTGAACCGTCGCTGTTCAGATCAGCGACTTCGATATCGAAACCATTACCATGGATTTCCGGCGCGATGATGCGACCGGATTCGGCTTCGGAGAATCCGCCGGAACCATCGTTGAGCAGTGCCAGAAAGCCTGACGCATTTCGCGAAGCCGCGAAACTCGAATCCGGTACGAGCAGGTCCAGGTCCTCGTCACGATCGAGATCCACGGCCTGAATGGTGAAATTGTTTCGGCCATCTTCGGGCAACGCCTTGGTGCTCAGGACAAACCTGCCGGCACCATCGTTGAACAATACATAGTCGATCGGCGCTGCGTTCATGACAAAACTCACGTTTGCAACGACCAGATCCGGAGCGGAATCGCCATCGAGATCTGCAGCCCTGATTTCCCTTGTCTCATCGATGCGTTCGGGCAGATTCGATTCGGTCATATCCAGAAACACTCCATCGACGTTGAAGTAGATCTGATTCCGGCCTTCGTTTCCGACGATGATATCCAGATCGCCGTCAGCATCGACGTCAGCCAGCTCGAGGTCCTGCGTATTCGAACCGCCGTCCTGCGGCCAGAATTCTGCCGTGCGATCGATAAACGCTGCACCGCCATCATTGATGAGCACACGATTGATGCCGATATTGCCCGTCAGCAGATCCGGAAAACCATCGCCGTCGACATCCGTCACAGCGAGCGCGTTCGACACATGGGCTACGGGAAGGCGAGATCCCGCATCCGAAAACCTGCCATTTCCGACGTTCAGAAACAGTTCGTCCGTGCGATCGTCCTCGCTGACGAATACCAGATCGAGGTCTCCGTCGCGATCGAAATCGGCAAACTCGACGTCCTCGCTGTCATGCCGCGACGCCGGCAACGCGTTTTCGGCGAGACTGAAGTAGCCGCTCCCGTCATTGAGCAGTATCAGGTTTGAACGGAATTCCATTGCGAGCGCCAGATCGAGGTCTCCGTCTCCGTCAATATCGCCCGTCGCTGCATCCATGCACTGCCCGGCCAGAGCAGCAGGCAGGCGCAGTGCGGTTTCGTCACGATAAAGCGGATCCTGTGCAGCCGCAGCCAGCGCAAGCACAGTGCAGGACGCAAGGACGAGCGCGAATGGAGCCTGCGAATCGATCACGGTCACCCTCCGTTCCAGTCTCAGCCTAGCGCCCCAGCATCAGATTGGGCAGAAACAACGAGACGGCCGGAACATACGTGACGAGCATCAGGAATGCGAGCAACAGAATCAGCCATGGCAGACTGGCTTTAATCACCGACACGAGACTGAGCCCCGATATTCCGCTCGATACGAACAGGTTGAGCCCGACTGGCGGCGTCACCATGCCGATCTCCATGTTCACGACCATGATGATGCCCAGGTGCACCGGATCGATCGAAAGACTCATCGCGAGAGGAAAAATGATCGGCGCGAGAATCAGTACGACCGATGTCGGATCCATCAGGTTTCCGGCGATCAAAAGGATGAGATTGATCAGCAGGAGAAACGCCCAGGGCGGCAAATCGAGCGCGAGCACGTTCGCCGACAACGTTTGCGGTATCTGCTCTGTCGTCAGAACGAAAGAAAACAGATAAGCGTTCGCAACGATGAACATCAGCATCGTGGTGAGTCGCACGGCTTCGATCAGGACGTCGGGAATCTGCCGCAACCTGAGATCGCGATAAACGAATACCGCGACGATCATTGCGTAAACCGCTGAAACTGCCGCTGCCTCGGTTGGGGTAAACACACCACCGTAGATGCCGCCCAGAATGATCACGATCAGCAACAGACCCCAGAAGGCCTCGCGCCCGGTTTTCACAACGTCGCTGATGCGCGCAGTCTCGTCGCGGGACATGCCGTCGCGCCGCGCGAGGACGTGGATCACCACCATCATCGCAGCGGTCAGGATAAGCCCCGGGACGACCCCGGCCATGAACAGCGCCCCGACCGAAGTCTCCGTAATGGCGCCATAGACCACCATCACGATAGACGGGGGTATCAGAATTCCGAGCGTCCCGGCATTGGTTACGAC